>CAZEYR010000040.1:0-2201 GCA_964516735.1 uncultured Gammaproteobacteria bacterium | reverse complement strand
AAGCATGGTGAAGATTTAGGCAATGATGATGAAGGCCTTTTGACCAAAGATTCTGAAGTGCCGGTGTTTATTGAAAAGTGGCCAAGAGCGATTAAAGCTTTCTATATGAAACGCGATAGCGCTAATCCAGATTTGGCTTTGTGCGATGACTTAATCGCGACTGACGGCGGTGGTGAGATTATTGGTGGCAGTCAGCGTGAAGAAAATGTGGATACGATTTTGGAAAGGATGAAAGCCGAGGGTTTGAATATTGAGGACTATCAGTGGTATTTGGATTTGCGCCGTTACGGCAGTATGCCACACTCTGGTTTCGGGATTGGTTTGGAGCGCGCGGTGCGCTGGGTGACTGGTGTGGAACATATCCGTGAATGTATTCCTTTCCCACGTACGATTGGACGTTTGAAACCGTAAGAATAATTAAAAGAGGGTATCGCCTTAAATGATACCCTCTTTTAATTGTCTACATCTTTATTAATTTATCTACATTATCGCTATTTTGATTACTATAAAACCCTAATTTAAGCGTATCTTTTAATATTCTTTGTATAAATTCGTTATATTTTTTATGATTTTTTTCGAATCTTGGTAGACCATTAGGCTGTAAATAATCACTCCAAAGTGTGGCCAATCTTGCAAAGGTGTCCCGGCTGATTAATTTGGAGTCAACAGTTTTTTGTGCCATGTCTATTACGCCACCATCTCTTATTACATACATTTGAGATACGGGTTGACCTTCATCATTAAAATGTTGGTAAATATCTTGAAGAGAAAAAGAATGTTTGTGGTCCGGTCCATGAGAGTGTATTACGGCGGCAATAACTTCATCTCTGTAGACGTATAAACCACTAGGTGTTTGCATCTCGACTCTTTTTAGAGGTGCTGAAATCGGTACGCTGTTTTCTGTTCCTTGTATAATTGGTCCAAATTTTAAGGCGCCGTCTGGTGTTATCACTAAAGAACATGAAAATTCTGTGCTGAGTGAGCCATGTAAATAGTCCAATTCATCAGCAATTTGTCCTATGCTCATGTCGCCTTTTATTGTTTGTTCAAAATTAGCCTCATCCATAAATGCTACTTTTTTATCTATAGAAAAAGAATTTGGTAAATCTTTGTAAATCGGCAATTCTTTTAAATAAGATTGTTTAATATGTTCTAAAACATCTACTGACGGTGTTTGTCTTTCTTTTTGTTCGCCTAGTCCTTCTTTGTGTGGCATAGATTTTATATTAATTATTTTATATATATCTCCATAATCTCCGGTGGATTATAAAAGCGAATTTGTCCACCCGACTCGCCAACACCAGCCGAAGTAATAATTGGAATATCGTGCCAATAATTTAACCCGTGATAATATCCAAAACCTAATTCCACCCCGGCATTGCCGACCGGTCCCCAAATCGGTAGATAAATTTGTCCGTTGTGGGTATGTCCGGCTAGAGTTATATCCGGTTTGGGATATTTTTCCGGCCAATAAAGTATACCGTCTGGGTTGTGAGTGAGGTAGATCAAATATTTTGTTTGATCCCAATTTTGTAATTCTTCAAAATTAATTTCACCACCCCAAATATCATCAATTCCAAAAATACAGACTTCCTGATTTTTAATTTTTGGACAAACTAAATTGTTTTTTAGAGTTTGAATACCGAGTTTGTTCAAGCCATCAATCGCCATCTGCGAACGGTCGCCAGTGCCAAATTTTTTGGTGTCGCGCACCCGAGCGCCGAGGCCGTATTCGTGGTTGCCAAGCACGGCATAGGTAGGGTAGAGCTGGGCGATTCTGGCCAAGGGCTGTAAATATATGGTTTCATCGACAAAAGTTTGCTCGTTGCTAATCTGGTCACCGCCAAATAATACCAAATCCGGGTTAATTTTTTCTATTTTCTCCGCGATTTTTTCCGCCCATTCGGTTTTATTATTTATGCCAACTTGTATGTCGGTAATAAGGGCAATTTTAATCGGAGAGATATTTTTTTGCGTCGGGATTTCTATTTTTTTAGTGACGATAATATTCGGCTCAATATAATAGGCATCAATTGCGGCGATAACCCCCAAGGCTAAAATAGCCAAGAAAAAATACGCGATTTCTTTGTATTTATTAAAAAATAATTTTTCTTTGCGTAAATCGCGGATAATAAAATAGCCGATTAAACCAGCGGTGAAAATATAGCCGTGAATGATAATAGAGAAAAAATCCATAGTTA
>CAZEYR010000039.1:0-2402 GCA_964516735.1 uncultured Gammaproteobacteria bacterium | reverse complement strand
CCAGACTAACGGGACCACAACCCGCTGTTCTACCGCTAAACTATAGCCACCATATTAAAAGCCATTATAGCAGGATTTTGCTGTTTTTGCAAGGCTTTTGTGTCCCCGCTAGGAATCGAACCTAGATCCACAGCTTAGAAGGCTATTGTTCTATCCATTGAACTACGGGGACGTTTGGGAATATAATAAGCAATTTTGAGCAAAAATGCAAGCCGTGGTATAATGTTGATAAGATTTATTATCTAAATTATGTTTAAAAAATATTTTTTGTTTTTGTTGACTGGTTTTTTGTTGGTTTTTCCGATGGTAACCTTGGCCAAAAGTTATGGTCTGCAAGATACCGGTAAAGAAATAGGGTATGCGGAAACCGGCTCCAGAGATGTTTATAGTACAGTAAATGTGGCAATCCAGGTAGGTTTGTCCGCTATTGCCTTTATTTTCTTCGGTCTGATGCTTTATGCGGGATTTATGTGGATGACCGCAGGTGGCGTTGAAGAGAAAGTTACCAAAGCTAAAGGGACTATATTGGCGGCTGTGATTGGGCTGATAGTGATCGCCGCGGCTTATGCCATTACTAAGTTTGTTTTAGGGGCGGTGGGGCAATAGTGTTTGTAACTTGACACAAAACCCGTTTTTTGCTATATTGTAAAGGTTATTAATCACCCGCCGTATAGGAGGAAAGCGGGCCGGACTTCAACAAGACATGCCTTGAAAAGCCCGGTAAACACTATGCATGTATGTTAGATGTAAAGAAAAAGTCACAGGTAATTAAGAAATTCCAGACTCATGCCGGAGATACCGGTTCGAGTGAGGTACAGATTGCCATTTTGTCGGTAGAAATCGACGAATTGATTGACCACCTAAAGAAGCATCCTAAGGATCATTCTTCTCGCCGTGGTTTATTGCGTAAAGTAAGCGCTCGTCGCCGTTTGATGCGTTTCTTGAAGAAAGAAAATCCGGAAAGTTATGAAACTTTAATTAAAAAATTAAAAATTAAACAGTCTCGTCAGATACAAAACCCAGCCGGTGAAAAGGCTGTTGTTGAAGAGGAAGTACTGGATGAAGAAGTAATGGAAAACGAAAATGAAACCAATGTATAAAAAATCACATCCTCTTAAACACCCCGACCAGCGCGTAGGGGTGTTTATTGATGTGCAGAATATGTATTATAGCGCCAAAAATTTGTTTGGCGCCAAAGTAAACTTCGGTAATATCGTCAAAGAAAGCGTGGCAGGCCGTAAATTGGTCCGTGCCATCGCTTATGTCGTCCGTACGGAGGGAAAAGAAGAACAACCATTTTTTGATGCGTTGTATAATTTAGGTATTGAGACCAAAGAAAGGCCTTTGCAGGTTTTTTATGGCGGAGAAAAGAAAGCTGACTGGGATGTGGGTATCACAGTGGACGCAATTCGTTTGTCCCCAAGTTTAGATACAGTTATTTTAGTGTCTGGTGATGGTGATTATTTGCCGTTGGTAGAATATTTACAAAATCAGGGAAAACAGGTAGAAGTGATGGCTTTTGGCAACACTGCCTCCGGTCGTTTGAAGGAAGAAGCTGATGATTTTATTGATTTAGGCGAAGAAAAAAGCAAGTTTTTAATTAGAACAAAATAAAAAGTAATTAATTTAATTGAAGCTGGTTTGAGGACAGATAGACTCTCAGGAGTCTGTAGCTCTCAAATCATCTTCGGAAAGGTTATCCTATGGATATCAAAAAATGGTCCATGGAGTGGGGTGGTAGAACCCTATCCGTGGAAATGGGCAAATTAGCTTTACAAGCTAATGCCTCATGCACTGTACGCTATGGCGACACAGTGATTTTAGCTACCGCCACCATGAGCAAAAAGACTCGTGATGGTATAGATTTTTTTCCTCTAATGGTGAATTTTGAGGAAAAATTGTATGCTGCCGGAAAAATTAAAGGCAGTCGTTTTATCAAACGTGAAGGCCGTCCTTCTGACGACGCGATTTTATCCGGTCGTTTGGTAGATCGTGCTATTCGCCCTTTGTTTAACCCAGAAATGCGCAATGACGTGCAGGTGATTTTGACTGCTTTGTCTTATGATAGCGTGAATGATCCGCAAATTCCAGCCATGGTCGCTGCTTCTTTGGTGTTATCTTGTTCAGATATTCCTTGGAACGGACCAATCGCTGGTGTGCGTGTGGGTATGGTAGACGGCAAATGGAAAATTAATCCTACTATCGCCGAAAGAGACGCCGGCCTGGTGGATATTGTAGTGGCTGGTACACCGGAAAAAGTAATTATGGTAGAAGCCGGCTGTAAAGAGCTATCCAATGAGGAGATGCTCGCCGCCATGCAGTATGGTGCCGTGGAAATGGCCTCCATATTGGATTTTATTAAGAGAATTCAAAATGAAGTCGGGCAAAATAAGATTAATTTA
>CAZEYR010000038.1:0-2942 GCA_964516735.1 uncultured Gammaproteobacteria bacterium | reverse complement strand
GTATGATTCAAACGGAAATGTATCTGCCGCCCAGGAAATATTTCTCAATCCTTAGACATCTGATTACCATTGCCTTTCTGAACGTAACATACTAAACAACTCGTAATTTATATAGACAAAAATATTTTTTTGTGTTACGATTTTTTAAATCAACAGTCACTTTACCAGGAGGCAAAAACCATGAAGCTTACACGAGTTGACAGCGCTTACTCGCCTCAACCCGAGGCCATCAACACCCAGAGGCAGTTCGTCGGAGCTTTCGGAAAGTGCGAGACGGAGGTTATCGCCGGCTGGCTCGTGGAATACTGCCAGCATCGCGGTAAGGGCTGGGCGCCTTTCAGTCAGGTTGACTTCAAAGTCTACTGTCTGGATCGCGGCCACCACTTCTACGAACGCCACACTCCGTACCACTGGCTCGAAGAAGACGACGGCCGGCACTACTTCACGAAAGAATTCGTAACTCATTGCCACGAGGCTTCTCTGAAGCGGTGAACAACCGCATAGCCGGTGCCTTTGGCGCACCCGTTGAGATGGTTAGACAAACCACCCCAACGTCATCGGATTCTCAAAATTTGGAAATTCGATGACGGGTGGTTTGTTTTTTGCATACCAGGAAACCCCGTACGGAGGCCAAAGCAGTAAAAGCTCGTCGGCTGTATAGTTTAAGCTTTGGCCGGAGTACGGGGATGAATGGTTCAGTTCTTGCCACAGCCTCGAGGCTGTGGCAAGATTGTTGCATGAGAATCCAAAACTTAAACCACTCAACCTACCAACATCAGTACCACATAGTGTGGGGTACGAAATACAGAAGGAAGTATCTTAAGGAATACGTTAAGTTTGAGCTACTCAAATGTCTGTACGAAACCATCCAGAAATATCCCACGCTCTCCATAGAAACAGTAAATGTAGATAATGACCACTTACATATGCAAATAGAAATACCACCAAGTATGCCTGTTGCCGTCGTGGTCCAAAAGATGAAGCAAAGTACTAGCATATACTTAAAATATAAATTTAAATTCATCAGAGAAATGTATCCCGACGGCAACATCTGGAGCGTGGGATATTTCTCTTCAACCATTGGTCTCAACGAAGAGCAAGTGCGAAAGTATATAGAGTACCAAGGAAAGAAGGACTACCCTAACCAAATAAGTTTTGGGTTCGCATGAGTTTAGGAATGGAAGCCCCGTACGAAAAAAGCCGCCCCATAAGGGCGGCTTTTTGATGTGCGGGGAGGATGTCACTATTTTATTTTTGATTAAATATCGTGGACCATTTGTAAAAAACCTGTTCGGCATCTTTGCCCCTGATAGAATGGCCGAGACCATTAGCCATTTTGTCGTCCGGATGGATAATGTCGGTCCACCAATAACCATAAGAGATTATACCGTCCACATGTTTGGCCCGATTTTTATAAACCGCGCGAAAAAGCCCCTCATAAGCCAAGGCTTGCTCTTTCCAATCTCGCGCATAAGTTCCGGCGGCATAACCAATACCCGGCTCAATCCAACCTTTTTGCATAGATCCGTCGTAACCTGGAATTAAAGCTAAAATAAATACTTTTTTATCGGATAACTGACCAAACTCCTCTCTGGACAAATGCGCGGCCCAAGCATTTTCAATGGAGTCCGCATCTTCTTTCGAATTTTTTAGAATATTGTTTATCCCCCAATCTTCAATCATGCAATCTATATTTTTCATAAAAGTCAGATCTTTATTGGCCAACGCCCAAACATTACCCCAATAACAAATTTTCCCGCGGTACTGCTGTTTAATTTTTTCTAAAACTGCGGTGTATTCTTTATTTAATAACGGTAATTTATAGTCAAAATAATCAAGCTGGATGTCGCGGGCGTTAATCACCAGATAATCCACTTCCGCCTGTTGCGCCTTGGCGGCATTAGCGGCCATAATCTCCTTCCAACCGGAGAATAATTTTTCAATTGTGGCATCACTCGCGTTTTCATAATCAATCTTGCCGCGAGCACCTTCTTCCCCCTCATACAGATTAGTGATCAGCATGGATTGTTGCCCATCTTTTTTGGCTTCCGCGATAATCTTATTCAATTCTTTCTGATTAATTTCATGTGCGCCACTAAACGGATTTGGCCTGGCAATGGTTAAATCTTTTTTTAATACGCTAAAATCACTTATCAAAATCAGCCGCCCGCCGATATTTTTTATTCTAGCCAGAGACGATTCAATATTATCGGTGCTATTTTCACAGCCTTGCCAAAGTTCTTTGGCATAACATATATTTCCCCAAATATCATGCAGGCCGACTCCCAAAATTAACGGGCTGTTAGTTTTTTCAAATTTATCAGTAATATAGCTCAAATCTTTCGGAACAAAAGGCGCCGCTGTTGTCCGGCCGGCGGATTCTTTTTTGGCTAAGACTGCCTTTTCTCTTTGGCAAAGATTCTGACAAGCCGCTTCACGCATTTCTTTACAATCAGCCGGCCAAGAAATATTGCCAGCAATAAAATTTTCGCACAATTCCTTCATGCCTTTCGGTAAACCGACACAACTTTCCGGAAAACAACCCAAATCATCAGCGTAACCTATTTTTGGCTTAACGGGAGCGGCGGCAATTTTATCCGCTTGGCACCATGGCGGCGCTGGCCACGGCCCTACCGGCGGACAAAAACGTAGAATGTACATGATTAAGGTGGTGCCCGCAAAAATACCAACGATAACAGCTAAAATTATGATTATTTTTTTCATAATTTTGTCTTGCTATAAAAACCTAATGGTTTTATAAAAAAATACTTTTAAATTATTAAACAACTTATCACAGGAGAAAGGAAATTGCCTATTCCTATCGGCTAGTCATTTTCCACAGGCTAACCATTGTGCCTATTGCGCTTTTTAAATAAAGCTGTATAATAACCCTATATTTACAACATATACTATTTTCCCATTAAATAGTATTTATACTTAAT
>CAZEYR010000037.1:0-3190 GCA_964516735.1 uncultured Gammaproteobacteria bacterium | reverse complement strand
TTGTATCACTAGCCATAAGTGTTGTTTTTGTTTCACCGGTTTTTGCCTCGTCCACCGATGGTACCATTGATGCGACCGGTAGATATGCTTGGGGAGAAAATATTGGCTGGATAGATTTTGGCACTGCTAATGGCACTGTGCATGTGACCGATGCTGGATTGACCGGCTCAGCTTTGAGTGAAAATGTGGGTTGGATTAATTTGAGCAATGTGATTAATGACGGGGCGGGTAATTTGTCCGGCTACGGCTGGGGTGAAAATGTAGGTTGGATTAATTTTCATCCAACTAACGGCGGAGTGATTATCAATTCCGCCGGTGAATTCACTGGCTCGGCTTTGAGTGAAAATGTAGGCTGGATAATTTTTAATACAGATTATAAGGTAAAAACCGATTGGCGACCACGAAGCGCTAGGCCGGCTTGCAACAATATGAGTGATGACGATGGTGACGGTAAAACTGATTATCCTATCGATCCGGGTTGTACTTCTTTGGACGACACCGATGAAACCGACCCCGCTACTGGCGGAGGAATGCCAGCTGCTTGGATGAATCCGCCCGTTGCTCCAATTGAAGGGTTTGGTGTTACCATCAACAACAGTGCTTCAGAAGCGGATTCTACCAATGTAACATTGACTTTGAGAGGCGGAGCAGATACAGCCAGAATGGCGATTTCTAATTCCGCGAATTTTGTAAATGCTAGCCAGGAAAGTTATGTTCAAACTAAAACTTGGGATCTGTGCCAAGGACTAGCCTCTTGTCCAGAAGGAGAATACAAAGTTTATGTGACCTTTTATGCCTCTTGGGGCAAGTCTTCTGAAATTGTTTCAGATAGCATTATTTATAGAAAAACCAAACCGGTAGTAGAACAAATTATAGAAATTCCAAATAAGATAGTGGAAGAAGCCAAAAAAATTCCTGAGGCAGTGGCAAATATACCAAAAATTTTGGCGCCAATAGTGTCTAAAATTTTGCAATCCACGCCAGCGGAAATCAAATCGCCTGAAATTCCCATTGAATCATTGGTATCAGTAGAAACACCGGTGGTATTTTTGCAACCGCAAAATTTACTGTCGGAAAAATATATAAACCAACTGGCTTTGGCTCCTTTGCCCAAAGAAATTCTCGCGCTGGCCGGTAAATTCCCCCAATTAGCCAAAACTTTGGCAGAGGTGGGCGTAACCAAGTTTTCTGATCTGGAAAAATTAAAATCAGTAACACTATCTTTGCCAGGACTGACGGAAAAAGTTGGTCTGGCATCACCATCATTGGAAACCGGATATTTCGCGCTGGTCAAAGGTATCCCTATTGCTAATCTGTCTGCTGATGTAAAAGAAAAAATGCCTACTGATATAGTTTTTGCCAAATCCGCCGGCGAGCTGGTTGATTTTAATATTTCACTTACGATCAATGATAAAAACATGCCGGAGCAAAGAATATCCACTATTGCCGGCAAATCTTTACAATTGTCTATAAAACCTGATAATCCGGTAAAAAGCGTAAAGGGGTATATTGTTTTTAGATCAGCTGATTCAAAAAATAGTTTGGGCGTAGATGTTGTAAATGAGACTTTTGGCTCCATTATCAATAACGCCAAAGTTCAATTGGAAGATTTAGCCTCTTCAGTTTTGTTTGGCAGTCCGGTATTCGCACAGCCTTCCAACGGCAAGATTACAGTAGAAGAAAAATTAGTATTATTAGCATTTGAATACACCGATCCGGACGGTGACGGTATTTATACCACTGAGGTGCAGGTTCCGGTGACAGAGGGCGAGTATGAGGTGATTACAGTAATGACATTTGAAGATCCGGAATTGGGCATGAAAGAAGTGCGACTGATTACTGTCGTCGATCCAGAAGGGTTTGTTTATGCCCAGCTTCCCGGGGGCAAAATGCGTATTGAAGGGGTGGAAGTTTCTCTTTATTGGATGAACCCGACCAACAAACAATATGAGCTATGGCCAGCCAAAGAATATCAACAAAAGAATTCACAAATTACCGATGACACCGGCAAATACTCCTTTTTGGTGCCTCCCGGACAGTATTATTTAACGGCGAAATCCGCAGATTACTCCTTTTATCAGTCTGAGATATTTACCGTAGAAGAAGGCAGTGGTATTCATATGAATATTGAGTTAAAGAGTAAAAAGTGGTGGATTGGATTTGTTGATTGGAAGGTACTGGTGATGTTTATATTCGGCGTTTTACTTTTTTATAATTTTTATCGCGATCGCCGTAGAAATAAAAGACGATAGCTGTTAAAAATTATCTTGTTTTATTAATAAAATTTTATGCTCGCTAATTCTAAAACAAAAGTAATGATAGGGTTTGTGATTATTTTGTTAATAGTGATCAGTATAGTTTTGGGTTTTAAATATTTTGCCTTGCAAAAAAATTATCTCGCCACCCAAACGGTGTTGGAAGAGCGTAAAATGAACGAACGCAATTTGGAATTTACCAAGCTTTTTATTGACGAGGTAATCAGAGCACAGGGAGAGATAAATTTTGAAACAAGATTAAAACTGGAAAGCGCGGTTAGAAATTTGGGAGATGAAGAAATTTTGGCGCAGTGGTCCAAATTTGTGGAAAGTAAAACCGGAGATGACGCGCAAAAAGAAGTTAAAAATTTATTGGGGATGCTGATAGACAAGGTGAAGATAAAATGATTTTAGGTTTTTATAGCAACACAAACAGCCACCGGCCCTAACGCTCGGTGGCTGTTTACTTTAATAAATATGGAATGTTATAATTATTACAGTTAAAAATATAATTTATAGCATTATGAAAAAAATAATCATAATTTTAGCTATTGTCATTGGTATTTTTGCGGGCGCCACTTTAATCATGTACATTTTACATTTTTGTCCGCCGGTAGGGCCATGGCCAGCGCCACCATGGTGCCAAGCAGATAAAACTGCTACTGCTCCCGTTAAACCCAAAATAGGTTATGCTGATGATCTGGGTTGTTTTCCGGAAAAGTGTGTCGGTTTACCCAAAGGTATGAAGGAATTATGTGAAAATTTTATCACTGGCAATATTTCTTGGCCGGCTGATTGTAAAGAAATGCGTGAAGTTGCCTGTCAGAATCTTTGTCAAAGAGAAAAGGCAGTCCTAGCCAAAAAAGAAGCCGCCGGCCGGACAACAGCAGCGCCCTTTGTTCCGAAAGATTTGAGTTATATTACTGATAAATTTG
>CAZEYR010000036.1:0-3709 GCA_964516735.1 uncultured Gammaproteobacteria bacterium | reverse complement strand
CTTTCTATTTTGGGTCATGCCGTAGAAATCGTGGAGGCGACCACTGGTAAAAAAATTGATGTATACAATTTGTATCCATGGAATGACAAAAAAACTTACGAGATGTTGGCACGTGGGGAAACAGTAGGTGTTTTTCAGCTTTCCGGTTCGGGCATGACTAGATACCTAAAAGAATTAAAACCGGCCAGCATTTTTGATATCATGGCAATGGTAGCGTTGTTTCGTCCGGGCCCAATGGAGTCTATTCCAGAATATATTCGCCGTAAAAATCATCCGGAAATGATTGAATATTTGGATCCACGCATGAAAGATTATCTGGATCAGTCTTTGGGTTTAATTGTTTATCAGGATGATGTACTTTTGACCGCCATTAATTTAGGTGGCTACAATTGGGAAGAAGCTGACAAATTTCGTAAAGCCATGGGTAAGAAAATTCCAGAAGAAATGGCTAAACAAAAAGAAAAATTTTTTAAAGGTTGTAAAGAAGTAGGGAAAATTCCAGAAGTTAAAATTCATCGTATGTGGGAGCTGATCGAACCGTTTGCGGCGTATGGCTTTAACAAAGCGCACGCGGCGAGTTACGCGGTCGTGGCTTATCAGACGGCTTTCATGAAATCCAATTATCCATTGCAATTCATGACTGCGGTATTGATCGCGGAAAGCGGCGATATTGAAAAGGTGTCGGAAATCATCCATGAATGTAAACGCATGGGTATTAAGGTGCTGCCGCCAAACATCAATGAAAGTTTCAAGAGTTTTGCTATGGTGACACCCGAAGACGGCTCCGAGGCGCATATTCGTTTTGGCTTAAATGGTATTAAAAATTTGGGTGAGCATATCGCTGATGAAATCTATCAAGAAAGAAAACGTAATGGAAAATATAAAAGTTTTGAAGATTTACTCAAAAGAGTACAAGGCCGAGATTTTAATAAAAAATCATTGGAAAGTTTGATTAAGTGCGGTGCTTTGGATATGTTTGGTTATGATCGAGGAGTGCTTTTAAGCAATATGGATAATTTATTGGCGTTTAATCGTCAGTTTCAGGAAAGTAAAAATACCACGCAAAATTCCTTGTTTGCCGGTACGGGTTTTGAGACGGCAACTAAAATTCGTTTTGCTCCAGCTCAAAATGCTACCGAAGATGAAAAATTAATTTGGGAAAAAGAATTGTTGGGTTTGTATGTGACGGCTCATCCGTTTACTTATTATCAAAATATCATGGGTGGCTGCCTGACGTTGATCAAAGATTTGGCTGGTCAATCGCGTAATAAATGGGTGGTGGTGGGCGGCGTGATCGATAGCACCAAGAAAAAAATTACTAGAAAAGGCCAGGCGATGATGTTCGTGACAATCCAAGATACTTCAAGTAGTTTGGAACTTTTAGTTTTTCCAAAAACTTACGAAACCACCAAAGATATCTGGGTAGAAGGACGAACAGTGTGTGTGGTAGGCAAGACTTCGGAAGAAGAAGGTGACGATAAACTTTTTGTAGAAAAAGCGTATAATTTAACTAAAGAAAATGCCAGACAAGTGGCCGGTCAGATGTCTTTAAACGCTGGAAGTATGTCGGTGCGCCAATATGCGCCAAAAATTGAAGTGGCTCCGAAACCAAAAATTTCTATGCCAGTGGATGGTTTGGAAATTATGGTGAGTCCGAGTGAGATTAAAGAAAAAGCTGACCCAATCAAACAAATTTTAACCAAATATCCAGGAACAAAAAAAGTATTCATCGCCGTGGGAGATAAAAAAATAAAAACTTCTTATCGGGTAGAGGCGAATGAAAAATTAGTACAAGAATTAAAAAACTTAGTAGGAGAAAATAATATAAAATTTTAGTATGTCAATTGTTATTTTAGAGTTTTTAATTTTTAGTTTTTTTGGTTGGATTATAGATTCAGCGTATCGTAGTTTTTTGTTGCATAAACCGATAAACGGCGGGTTTTTTCGAGGTCCAATTTGTCCGATTTATGGAGTGGGAGCTATTATTTTATTATTTATTTTCAAAACTTTTAGTTTTTTCCCGGTTTGGTTGGCGGTTGGTATTGGGTGGCTGGCGATGGTGCTGGTGGAATATGTTGGGGCGGTTTTTAGTGAAAAAGTTTTGCAGATTAAATTGTGGGATTATTCCGATTCTAGGTTTGATTTTAAAGGCAGAATTGATTTAGCACATTCTATTTATTGGTTAGGACTATCTGTGTTTTTTTATTATTTTATTTTACCCAATTTAATTCGACTGGAAAATTCATTACACACGCCATTTTATTTAGATGTGCCATTGGTTTTGGTTTTTTTTGTAATATTAATTTGGGCGACGGTCAATAAAGCCCCGGCAAAATTTTTAGAATTTAAAGAAAAAGTTTTGGATATATCAGTGGGGGAATATCAGCAGATGATTAGCGATATTAAAAAATATTATCGTTTAAAAACAGAGGAAGCAAAAAAAGTTTTGGAACAGAGGATAAATGAAAGGTTGCAGAGGGTGGGTGCTAAATTAAAAGAGAAAAAATAAGTTTGATTTAAAAAGAGGCCGCCGGCCTCTTTTTAAAATTTAGATTAGTTCCCAGTTTGGGTTAGCTTTTATCTTTCGCCAATCGGTATAATTCCCTTTTTGCGCTTGGTAGTATCCGGCGGCAGCGATCATTCCAGCATTGTCCATACAATATTTTAATTCTGGATATAAATATTGTGTTGTTGGGTGTTCTTTTTTTAGTAGTGTTTCCAAAGCATCGCGTAATTTTTGATTAGCCGAAACTCCGCCGGCTAGTATTACAGTTTGTGGGCGATATTTTTTCACAGCTTTTAAAGTTTTGCCAACCAAGACATCAACGATAGCTTGCTCAAACGAGGCACAAAAATCATCAATGGCAGGTTTGTTATTTTTAAAATTAAATATTTTTTGCCAAATATTTTTTTGGGTAGCGCGTAGTTTGTGGTCGCGCAACCAATATAGAGCCGAGGTTTTTAATCCAGAAAAACTAAAATCAAAATTATCTTCATTGAGCATGGGGCGAGGAAATTTAATCGCCGCGGTGTCACCGGTCAAAGCTAATTTAGAAATTTGTGGACCGCCTGGGTAGGGGAGACTTAATAATTTAGCGATTTTATCAAAACATTCGCCGGCGGCATCGTCTTTCGTTTTTCCGATCAATTCGTATTCGCCGCGATTTTTTATTAAAATCAATTCAGTGTGTCCGCCACTTACCACCAAAGCCACGGCTGGAAAAGTAATTTTTTTGTTTGGTATTTCCACGGAGTGGATATGACCTTCCATGTGGTTGGTCGAAACAAGTGGAATATCTAAAGAATAAGATAAAGCCCGAGCGGCTTCCACGCCGACAATTAAACCGGTGATCAGGCCGGGGCCAGAGGTGACGGCAATAGCATCAGGTTTAAGCTGATCTTTCAAAATTTCTTCGATCAATGGGACGATTTTTTCCGCATGCATGCGGCCGGCGATTTCCGGCACCACACCGCCATATTTTTTGTGGATGTCGATTTGAGAGGCGGTTTTTTCGGAAACAACAAAATGACCCTGTTCGGAACAGTCCATTAAAGAAATTGAGGTATCGTCGCAAGATGATTCAATGCCAAGTATGCGCATAATACTGATATTTTAGCCGTTTTTACTGGGAAAGTCAATTGACAAAATCTCCCTTTTTTGCTTTAATACCTCTATACATCACCAAATCGGTGAGGTTTTTGCTATTTG
>CAZEYR010000035.1:0-4225 GCA_964516735.1 uncultured Gammaproteobacteria bacterium | reverse complement strand
GTCATAGCAGAACCAGTGGAATAACCAGAGATTACAGAATCGGCCACAGTGTGGACGAATTTAGTCTGGAATCTGTTGGCAGTCATACCTTCAGCAGATACCTCACGTAAGGTGTTACCGGCATCTACATAATAGGTCTTGTTGTTATTTTTAACCAACATACCCTCGTGGGCTTTAGCTTCAGTGATATCAGAACCACGATTTACATAATGAGGCCAGAAAGCATCAGCGATGGTTACCGCTTTAAAAGTGGAACCATAAAGAGCCTTGGCGGCTTCAGTAGTAATCTTAGCTAAAGTGTTGTTTGGTTCAACTACATATAATTGGTCAGAAGAAGCTCTCTTCAAGACATAAGTACCCGGACGATAGTTGACACCGCCTGGATAAGTACTTGGAACAGCTAATGAATCAAAGCAGGCTTGAGACACAGTCTTGTAGCCGCTATATTTATTATCTATTGTCCAAGATTTAAATTCATCTCCGCTTGGGAAATAAAGAACTTGCAAAGAGTTGTTCAAAGCATAAATGGCTGGTTTGCCAGATACTTTGACCATATCTCCAGCAGATAAAGTTGGGCAATCAGCGGCGGCATTGGCAACAGCTGGCACTAAAGCAGCTACACCAACGGACCAGAAGATTGTAGTCGCAACTACACCTACTGTGAAGATCTTCTTTCCGAGTTTTAATACATCGGTCATAATTTTTATTAAATATTTCTCTACCCTCTTGCGCATTCCAAAAGGAACGTCAAGGGACTAGAGAATTCGGCTTCATTCGCTTACGCGAACTCTACCGATTCACATAGACAGTGGAAACCCATATGGGTCCTCGACCTTTGGCCGCTGTCTTTATAAACAAATTTTCCCTCTCTCAGCCTGAGCATAATTTTTATGCTCAGAAGAGACAGGCAAATCTTAATTTTTCAAAGTAGTAGTTGGAATTGAAGTAGTCGGAACAGTCGGAGCGATCGGAGTGGTCGGCGCAGTCAAAGCAGTCGGCGCGACAACTGAAGCGGTGCTAGTAGACACCGTGCCACTCTCTCTCACCACACTCATGAGCGGCAACACATTTTGCACCGTTTGCAAAGTTTGATCAGAAATTTTTTCCACTTCTTTGGCAGTTTCGGTTACGGTCTTTACCGTCTCCAAAGCTTTGGTCAAATCACCACTAATCAAAGATTCTTTTGCCTCCGCCACGATCTTATCTGTAGCAGTGGTAATTTCTTGAGTCTTGACGGTGGCTTCTTTGGTTTCGGTGGACACGGCATCAATTTTTTGCACCAAATCTTTAGTGGTGGAAGCCATGGCCGGATCTTGATTTACCGCCAAATCCTTGGACAAATCTTTCACTTCAGTTTTTGCTTCTTGCACTACCTGATTTACCTCACTGGTGTTTTCATTGGTTTGAGCGATTTCTTTGGTGGCAGATTCCAAAGCATTGTCTACTACTTGTTTAACGTCGTCTTGAGTAATGGAAGTATCCCCTTCCAAATGTTTGGTCACTACTACCTCTACCGTCTTAATTGCCGCTTCTTTGGTCAAATCTTTGGCTTCGGTCACGTCTTTAGTCAATTGGCTATTTTCCGTACTAGAAGCATTGGTAGCCAAGGTTTCTTTTACATCCTGCAAAGCTACTTTGATTTGTTCGGTGTTTTGACTTACTTCTTTTACTACATCAACCGTCAATTGCACACTAGTATCTTTTTTAATCTCTTCCAACTTATTAGCAGCCGATTTAATTTCATCTTTTAAACTGGAAACAGCCTGTGTCATTTTTTCGTTTTTGTTCGGGTCGGAACTGGCGATAATTTTTTTGGTTTCTTGAGCGCGACGTTTGGCAAATTCCACATGTAATTTAGCTTCGGTTTTTTTATCTCCCATCACTGCCGCTACAGTCACCCGAGTTTTTTCAGTGGCGCGTTTGGCCGGATATAACAAATCACCCGGCAAAGCTTCGTAAGCCGCATCTACGGTGCTAATCCAACCGCTGGTCACCACGCTCAAAATCACGAGCAACACTGTGGCCGGACGCATCACATTGAAAACAAAATTCTTTGGGAAGAAAATAGACAGGGTATTCCAAGCATTATCCGTGCCTTTTTTATTTACTTCTTCTGGAGCAATCGTATTTTTAATTTGGGACAACAAAAGCTCGCGGTTGCTTTTCAACCACTCGGCGCGGGGATTTACTTCCCCGTTTTTAAGAGATTTGAGTTGTTTGATCAAATCGCGAGACATAAATTATTTTTCTTCTAAAATTTTCTTTAGTTTGGCCAAGGCTCGGTGCAAAGTGACCCGCACGGCCACATTGCCTTTGCCGATAATTTCGGCAATCTCTTTTACTTCCAACTCATCCACATAGCGCAAAGTGATTACTTCACGATATTCTTGCTTCATTTTTTTCAAGGCTTGTAAAATCTTTTCCGCTTCCACTTTATTAGAAATGTCGGCATACCATTTTCCACCGTCACCGATTTCCAATTCTTTATTCTCATCGCTTAAAGATTCTGGATGACTACTCTTGGCTCGATAATAATCAATCACGCAATTTCTGGCTATTCTATAGAGCAACCCGCCAAAACTCTTTACCTCTTTTTTTTCTTTTAAATAATTCCAAGTTTTTAAAAACACTTCGGAGGTAATATCTTCAGCTTCTTCATGATTGGATACCTTAAAATAAACAAACCGATAGATTCGTTTTACGTATTCATCATACAATTTACCGTACGCCTCCGGATCCTGTTTAATTTGAGCTTGGTACAGTAAAATCTTTTCATTCATTAAGCTAGTCATCTTAGTAGACGTGAAAAATTCGTAAGTGTTACACTTCTGACTTAAAGCTTATTTATGGGCCATATTCTAGCAAAAATAAGCCAAAAAGTCAAACATTTTATGGTCAAAATCCCCTCTTTTTTTTAACGTTTGTGTACACTAGTGTACACAAATATACAAAAGTTGGCGGGGTTAAAAACTTGACAAAAAAGCCAAAATGTGCTATATTTGTTCACAGTAGTATACACATTTATTATTCAGGACCATTACTATGGACCCAAAAAATAAAACCGAGCAACCGAAAGAGATGATTAGGGTGTCGGTATCCGAGGCCGCCAAGCTATTTGGAGTCAACCCTCTGACCATCCGCCGCGCCATCAAGGATCAAGAAATTACTTATGTGGTCGTCGCTGGACGTTATAAAGTAAACTTTGAAAGTCTGGTTAAATGGTCGCAAAAACATACCACCATCAAAAATAAACTGAACAACAAAGGCATCGGCCAATATGTAGACAGATGGAAAATTAAAAACCCCCTCTATTCTCCCAACCCAAAATCCTTGCCGAAAAATTCTCCACCCACCGCTATTATACAACAAAACCCGGTTGGAGAAAATAAGTCGGTTTAAAACAACTTCTAAGAAACCCGCGCTACCTAGCACGGGTTTTTGTTTGCCGGTGAATTTTTTAGATGCTATAATAACTTTGCTATTTTTCTTCATTTTTATGTTTAAATTTTTTCATCGGCATTATCACACCAAATACCAAGGCATTTATAAAAACGCTAAAAAACTTTTTATTTTTGACCTCGGACTTTTTGGTTTGGCCGGTTTAATGCTAGCCGTCAGTTTATTTTTATTTTTTTGGAAACCGGGCACGACCGATTTGGTCGATCTGCATTTATCTTTGGGCGAAGCCAGAATCCAATCCGGAAATCATGTGCGTCTGGTCGCCAGTTATGCCAATCGCACCAAAGCCGATTTAAAAAACGTCACCTTGGCTTTTCGCCTGCCTACTGCTTTTATTGTAGACAGCTCGAACCAAACCGTGTTTAACTTAGACAATATCGCCCCGGGGGCCAAAGGTGAAAAAGATATTTATGGCCAACTCTGGACCAGTATCAACCAAGAAGAGAAAATTATCGCCACCCTATCTTACACTTCTCCAGAATATGGAAAAATTGAACAAAAACTCGCTACTTTATTGGTTAAATTACCGACTAGCATTTTGGAAAATAAAATTACCACGAGCGAGCAGGCTTACGCCGGGTCAGCTTTCCCCTATGCTCTCACTCTCAAAAACACTAGCGATAAAAAATTGGAAAAAATATTTTTAACCAACAATTGGGATGACTCGGCCAATCAAAATCCGACTTGGAAAAATATCGCTTTGGGGCCAAAAACCGAGATTACTTTGAACGGAGTTTTGCGCGCGCCAAACAAAGAAGGAAAAATT
>CAZEYR010000034.1:0-4861 GCA_964516735.1 uncultured Gammaproteobacteria bacterium | reverse complement strand
TTTTCAATATATTTAAAAACATGGCGAGATGATGTGCTATGTTTTTTGATAATATTTTTTTTATATTTTTTTGTGCCACAGATTACCACTACCGCCAGCGTTATAAACCTTAGCATGATTTAAACTGGAATCAGTTCCAATATCATCATAAACTTTTGTTTCGGGAGACCCATCACCAGAATCAAGCGCGCGCAAACGAGTAAATTCTGCTGGCGTATTTACATAGCCTTCGGGCATCTTTACTGCCCCGCCGTATTGGCTGGCAATGGCTATGGATTTTATTGGCAACCCCGCAAACATTTTTTGCACACCAGTCAAAATTATTTCTACTTGTTTGCTGTCCTCAATACCCGGGGCATAATAAATACCATTCAACATAATTGCCAACTGTCCTTGTTTGTCTATGGCAAAACTGCCAAATATAAAACCCAGATTTTCAGAAGGTTTTTTCCTGCCTCCGTCTTCGGGAATTTCACCTTGTGGCACTTCCATAGAAACCACAAAAGACATCGGATCAGCATTAATTGAAGCCACCCAATATTTATTAGGTGTTTGATGTTGCACTTGCATTTCATAATTGCAACTGGAAAAACAACAAATTTTAGAATCAGCAAAACGCACCATATTCATCAAACGTACGGCCTTATCCACATAATGCAAACCTACGCGCGCGCTTTTTTTGGTTCCGCCTTCACGCCCAGTTGGTTGGTAAGTTAAGTGATCCGCAATAGTTTGAAATGGACCCTGTAAATGGCTTTCCATTTCCTGAATAAGCTGAATGTCTTGTTCACGCAACCGTTCCTCGCCCAAAACTTGTAAAGTTAAATAAGTAAAAATCGCGCTGGGAGATTTTTCGGTTAAGGCGATTATTTCACGCCCAACCTTTTCCACTTCATCGTTTTTTTCTTGCGGCGTAAGATGCGCGAAGCGTTCGGATACTTTGGCGTCAGCCACGGCTGCTGTTTGTTTTTCCAAAATATCAATTTCTCCGCCCAAAGCATCAATTTTGACTTGGATATCCATTCGTTTCCGTTCGTCAGTTTGTTTTTCCAAACCAAGCATTAATTGCCCCCTGGCCTTTTTCTTTTTATACAAATCCCCGCGCAATTTCTCCAATTTTTCATTGCCGCCTTTCAAAGCCACCAATAAATCTTTTTTCATTCTTTTTAAATCCGTACGCTTGGTATTTAATCGCGGAATCAGTTCTTCACCTCTAATCGGCACATTATTTTCCGCCAACACTTGCTCCAAGGTCATTTCCAACACCATTTTTTCACCCAAAGCCCGCCAATTTTCTTCCAGTTCAGTTTTGGCTCTTTGCCGCCACTCGGGGTAAGAGGCCTCAATTTCGGAAATTAAAGTTAGACGTTCGGCAAAAGTTTGGGCTGAAGGCATTCTACCCAAAATATCTTTAGTATTAGTTTTTGATTCCTGTTCTAAATATTCACGGTACAAGGGAAATAACAAAACTACGCCTAACTGTTCTCTGCCCAACACCCGACCCATTTCGGCATTGGCATTTTTTACGGCCGCATTTTCACTGATTTCAAAACTAACTTCTTGATGAGCTGGTTCGATATTTTCCGCAGGAAAATGTCCTCCACTTAAACGAGTCATGATTTCCGAAATTTGCTCACTTTTCATTTCTGATTCTCGCAAAGCTTTTTGAAATTTTTTTAATGGTTCGGAATGCACGCGTAAATCGGCAATTAATTTGATCATTTCTTTAAATTTTTCAAAACTGTAATTATTAATCAAATTAAACCGATCTTCGCCGCCATGTAAAATAAAATAGACCATGGCTTTTCGTTCATCTTGCACCAAAATATTAACTAATTCTTTTTGAGTTTTTACTTGAGCAAATTCTTTTTGACTTTCACGAATTTTTTCTACTCGCTCTGAGAGGGTGGTATTGCCCCAGCGTTTTTTATCTTCTAAAAATACGAGAACTTCTTTGCTCGGTACTACACCTAAATCAGCAATTACTTTTTGCAATAATTCCAAACGTCTTTCCCAATCGGCAGATAAATTGTTCTGTTTTTCTGCTGTAATATTACTTTCTGCCCACCACTCGCCCACATCTTTGGGTAAATATCCTCTTTGAACTAATTTGTGTAAAAGATTGCGTCGCACCGGACTGGCCAAACGAGTATCACCGACCAACTGCACAGCAATATCATTCACCCGATAATCATCAAACTGATTCATCAATACTCCGATAATATGTGGCAGATATTCCTGTTCTTTGTTTTTTTCCAAACTACCCGCTTCCATCTCATCACGCGCTAATTCCAAAAGTAAAAGACGAACATCGCCACCCAGTTTACCCATGGCCCGAGCCAAAGCGGCGGCGATAATTTTATCGGATTTTTTGCTATTTCCTAAAATTTGTTTTAATTCCTCGTAAACTCGTAACCGCACTTCTTTTCTTTGTTTATCTTCTTCCGTGCCTTTATCTACCACTGAATGATGCAGAACGCTACTGACACTCTCGTCCAATATTACAGTCACTTCTTTTCTTTGTTCGTCGGGAATTAAAGCTAAAAATTCCGGTCGATCTTTTTCGGATAAAACCAAAGCATAATCAACTAATAAAGTTTTGTTTAAAATTGCTGCTTTGGCCACTTGCTCCTTGGTGGGCAAAGACTTTCTTTCTGTTAATTGCTTTTGCAATCCCAACAGTATGGCATCGGGCAATAAATTCGCAGCAGCGGTATTTTGTTTATTTGGTGCTTGCATTTGCGCTTGTTTGGCCGCTGTTAATTCGGCACTAATCTCGCAACCGACAGCCAAACGTAATTTGGCTACTCGCGCCAACTGATACGCAGCTAAGTCAGGAAATAAATCCATTACCTCTTCCGCCTTTTTTTGTAAAGCGTCGGCTTCTTTTAATAAGTCATCTTCAGTTTTGTCACCCGAAATTTTTACTTCCCTTTTTGATTCAGCCACAACTAAACCGCGGATCTTCTCCTCGGCTATTTTCATAGCTTCAGTTGCCCACGGTTGTTTAATATTCATCATTTCCACTCGCAGCATTTGCTCTCGCCGACGTATATCCGCGCATAGATGAATAGTGTCTAAATTAATAGGGACAAAAAAATCGCCATGGGATTGTTCAATGGTTGGATTTCGCCCTTCGCCTTTAGTCATAAATTTTAGTAATTAACCAATCAAAATATTTTAATTTCTTTTGTTGATGTTGATTTATTAATCCATAATAACTGGCCATATTGCATTGATTTAATTTGTTCTGTAAACGAGACCAATTTTTGGCTTTAAGCCGACGGCCGGTAGGGTAGATTTCTACTCCCAAAAAGTGGATACCCAGTCTCATTGATAGTATTATGTCATTTTTACGATTTATTTCAAGTCCCAATGAATTTTTTAAGAAAAATAAAGTCTGCAGACGGATATTTTCTAAAATTACCCTACTGGGTGCAATTATGATAAAATCATCACCATAACGCAGATAAAATTGTGGTTTTAAAATATGTTTTACAAATCTATCCAATTCATTCAAATAAATATTCGCAAAAATTTGGCTGGTAAGATTGCCAATAGGAATTCCACGGAAGTTTGTTCCTCTCTCTCTCTCTCTCTCTCTCTCTCGCACCGCCGATTCATTTTTATAACTGGCAATAATTATTTTAATCAACCACATCGCTTTTTCATCTTTTACGCGTCTAGAAAGAATGTCGAGCAAAAAACCCTGTTTTACATTGTCAAAAAATTTTGTAATATCTCCCCGCTAGACAAAATTTTTGGGGTATTTTTTAAAGAATTTTTGCGTCCGTTCAATCGCGCCAGCCAATCCCTTGTTTTTGCGGCACGACCAAGCGTCATAAATAAAAGTGTGGTCATAAATGGAAACCAAATATCCATATACCAAACGGTAAACCACTCGGTCATGCACACTTGCCACCATAATATCTCGGCGCTTGCCCTCTTGAATAATAAAATGCTGATATGGGCCGTGGGTGTAATTATTTTTATTAAGATCCAAATAAAGCCGCCATAAATTATCCTCTAAAAAATATTGAAAATCTTCCAATTCTTTTATTTTTCTTTTACCTTGGCGAAACTTGAACCAGCTTTGCCAAATATTATTTAAGCTTAAATCAATTCCTATGGAAACATTACCCATAATCAATCAAACTTATGAAGTGTACAAGATAGTAGTAGACATAAACAGTCACACGGAAAAACATTGGCGATATTCTTTGGGATCTAGTCTGGAAAATACAATCTTAGATTGTCTATCGGAAATGATCATGGCCAAAAATGCACCCAAACCAATCAAGGTCAACTATCTTATAAAAGCCAGCGCGCATTTAGAAATAATGACTTTAAAATTAAGATTGTTCCTAGAACTAAAGATCGCTAATGAAACTAGAATTTTCCAAGCTCAAGCCAAAATCCGCGAGATTGGCAGAATGCTTGGCGGTTGGATAAAATCATTACAAAATACATAAACCTCACCGCGGAGCGAAGGCCGTTGTCGGAATTCCGATTCCTCGGGTCATTCCTGTTCAGGTTGGCCTGGCGATTGTCGCGATTCCAGTTACCGTAGCCCAAGTTGCCGGCGGACTAATAATAATATCCATCCAAAATTTTAGATAACCGCAGTCAATTCAAAAGTGCGCCCATTGCGCTATACAAACCCAAAGCGGGTATAGATATTACTTATTACGGTGGGGTTCATGCGTGGTAGTTTACGCCACACAATGTTATTTTTTTAAAAATAACTGTGTTTTTTTGGCGTTTGAACTTTACGGTAGCCCGCCCCAAGGCGGGTGGCTATTCACCGCTGTAATTTGTAAAACCCAGCAGACATTTTCTCCCAGATTTTTAAATAAAAATT
>CAZEYR010000033.1:0-5074 GCA_964516735.1 uncultured Gammaproteobacteria bacterium | reverse complement strand
TGGATATTTCATCCATAATTTGAAAAAATCAAATTAATTAAGCTTAACTGCCTCTCTGCGTTGGAAATACCAAGTACACAAAACGGTACCGATTGCGCAACCCAAAGCATACAGTAAAACTAGGCGCCAATTGGTAATATCTTCCACAAAAGATTGTAAAACATAATACCAAATAAGGATATTGATAATGGTAATTCCACCACTGGCTAAAATCTTAGTATCGGTTACTACTTTGGTCCAAGCGGTAACAATTATCATTTCCAAAATCCCGATAAAAAATAACCCCATAAGCGTCATAGTTAATTTTTTGTTAAGGATCGACCTTTGAACAAAAAATGCGTTCTGGTTTAAAGATACGCATTAGTTGTTGAGCTGATGCTAGCACATTTTTTAACTTTTGTCAACGGAAGATGGCTGAGGATAGCCGAGGTGAACTAAACAATAAGCCGACGTTTCTGACGATTAAAGGCAATAGCAAAACGATGCGCCTCGTCTCGCACTCTAATTAAAATTATTTTATTTAATTTCAACCAATCGCCGGCCGGTTGCCCCAATATTTTGCCGCCGTTATCGGCCACCAGAAACTCATTTTTCTTTCTATCTGGTCCTTTAGCGATGCCGATCACCGGTATGGCAATATTATGACTCTTTAAAATTAATTTAGTTCTGTTTACTTGCGGCAAACCGCCATCCACCAAAAATACCTGTGGCAGGGGCCACTCCGCATGGGTCAGACGCCGATTCAACACTTCTGTCAGACAATCCACATCACTTTGGCCAACTACCGTTTTGATGTTAAATTTTCGGTATTGCGACTTTATCGGCCCCGACTCATTAAACACGACCAAACTTCCCACCTTGTCGCTCACTCCCAAATTGGAAATATCATAACCCTCTATCCTAATCTTTTCTCGCTTGACTGCCCCTTCTTTATCCACTATAAAACTTTTGTTTAGTAAAGCAATGTCTTGGATTTTTTCCAAAGCGGACAATTGGTTGCGCAAACGAGCCGCCTCTTCGTATTCTTCATTTTCTGAGGCTAAACTCATTGCCTTAACCAAATCAGTCTTAACCTTTTTTTTGTTGCCTTTCAAAAATAATTTCAACGGACGTATTACCATCTGTTTGTAATCTTTAGCCGATATTTCTCCAGCGCACACTCCCAGACACTGATTCAACTGATAATAAAAACACGGCCTTTTCTGGTCAGGTTCGCAATTGGAAACATAAAATAAGCGGCGTAAAATTTTTATAGCCTCTTTGGTATTAAGTCCGGGGTAAGGGCCAAAAAAATCCGTGTACTTATTTGCATAAGTCTCTAAATCATGCTCGCGCACGGATTCTAATTTTGGAAATTTACTTCTGGTTAAAGCCAAATAATTCCAGCTCTTATCATCTCGCCATTTAACATTATACTTCGGCAAAAATTTTTTTATGTAAACCCCTTCCAAGATAGCAGCCTCCAACGCCGAAGCGGTGGCGAAGTGTTTAATCTTAACAACTTCATGGATCATCTCCTCAATCGGTCTAGGACTTTTCTGGCCGGAAAAATAACCGCGCACACGATGCAATAAAGAAGTCGCTTTACCCACGTAAATCAAAGCTCCCGCCTGATCATAAAAAAGATAAACCCCGGGCTGATCTGGCAACTGACTAATTATCTTTTTTAAAAGGTTCGTCATGTAAAATTAATTTAAAAAATCCGCCAAGTCTAAATCCTTATTCATCATAATCCTGGGCAATGCCAAAAAATCATCTGTTTTCTCAATAGCTTTATTACCAATAGTAAAGGCAGTCTTGTACCCGGCCTTCCGAGCCATCTCTATTATTGTCTTGTCGTATTTACCGAAAGGATAAGCCAAGGTGTCTATCTGATGGCCAAGCAATTGTTCAATTTGTTCTTTGCTGTCCAGCAATTCCTTATATTGCGCCACCCGATCTAATTTAGCAAAATCTAAATGTTTGACCGAGTGAGAGCCAATAATCATACCGTGATCATCTAAAAATTTAATATCTTCCGCTTTTAAATAATCGCTTTTTTGCCAGTACCCGGGCAAAACATAAAACTCCGGTAAAGTCATAATGTTTTAAAATCGGATAAATTTCTTCAGAGGCATTTTCATAACCATCGTCAAAAGTAATAATAATTGGTTTTTTATCCATGACTAATTGGCCGTTAAGCACCTCAGTCAATTGGCCGGGGGTAATGGTCTGAAAATTATGATCATATAGCCACTGCATTTGCTCTTGGAACTTGTCCGGGGCAACTGATAGCATCTGGCCGGTCGGGTCAAACGGATTATAATAATGGCGGATGTGGTGATAACACAGCACCGGAACTATTCCCACTGGCGAGGCGCTCTTTAAATTTAAAAGATTATCTATTTGCTCTTTAGAATATAATCTTTGCTCTTTATTAACCACCAAACAATTGGTTATCATGAAAATACAAAAAATAAAAACAATGGCTGATAAAAACCACGCAGTGCTAAGAATAATTTTTGTCTGTCCTCCTGTAGGCATGCATCTATTTTACCATCCTAAAAAATTTTTGACAAAAATTATTTTAGGATTCTTTTTAGATAGTGGCCGGTAAAACTACCGGCTTTTCTGGCGACTTCCCACGGGGTGCCGGTGGCAATTATTTCGCCACCCTTATCCCCGCCTTCCGGCCCTAAATCAATCAGCCAGTCGGCACTCTTAATGACGTCTAAATTGTGTTCAATCACCATTACCGTATTGCCCTGAGCCACCAATTTTTGCAAGACCACCAATAATTTTTTGACATCATCATAATGCAAACCAGTAGTCGGCTCATCT
The DNA here is from genome assembly GCA_964516735.1 of uncultured Gammaproteobacteria bacterium. Classification (GTDB taxonomy): domain Bacteria; phylum Patescibacteriota; class Patescibacteriia; order Magasanikbacterales; family GWA2-37-8; genus JAHJCN01. Next base: position 2,254 of record CAZEYR010000033.1, on the reverse strand, counting down.
AATAAGTAGAGGGTTTTGCTGGTGCCTTGTTTAGCCAATTCGCGAGCTAGCTTGATGCGCTGGGCCTCACCGCCGGACAATGTAGTGGCTGATTGGCCTAAAGTTAAGTAATCCAAGCCAACTTCGCTTAAAATTTTTAATTTATTATTAATCATCGGAATGTCTGCAAAAAATTTAAGCGCTTCTTCCACTGTCATCTCCAAAACATCGGCGATGTTTTTTTCTTTGTAGTACACCTGCAATACTTCTTGAGTAAACCGCTTGCCTTTACAAACATCACACACTACTTCCACGCTTGGTAAAAAGTGCATTTCTATTTCCAACACACCCTTGCCTTCGCAATGTTCACAGCGGCCGCCCACACTACGATGACTCCCCTCTTTAGGCGGTATTGATGGCACATTAAAACTAAATTTGCCAATGCCAAAACCGCGGATCTTGGCTTCCGGGGTGGCAGCAAATAAATCGCGTATATGATCAAAGGCCTTGGTATAAGTAGCAGGATTGGACCGAGAGGTACGCCCAATCGCTCCTTGGTCAATCGTAATTATATTATCCAAATATTCTGTACCAGCAATACTCTTACACTTTACTTCTTTGTTCTCTAACCGATATAACCTATTAATCACGGCCTGACGCAAAACATCATGCATCAAAGTGGATTTTCCGGATCCAGACACTCCGGTTAAACAAACAAATCTACGCAATGGAATTTCTACATCTAAATTTTTTAAATTGTGTTCAAAAGCACCTTTAATTTTTAATTTAGGAGTAGTACTGTCTACATTACGATATTGATCAGGTGTGGCAATTTTTAATTCACCCCTCAAATACTTGCCAGTCAAAGATTTTTGGGCGTCGCCTAATATCTGGCAATCCAGCGCTCGTGCGGTTTTAGTTATTTTTGTTCCATCTAATAAATTTTGCAACGGCCCTGAATAAGACACTTGACCGCCATGAACACCGGCGCCCGGCCCGATATCCACCACCCAGTCGCTGGTTAAAATGGTATCTTCATCATGCTCAACGACAATAATAGAATTACCAGCATCACATAAGTGGCGCAGGGTCTCTACTAATCGTTCGTTGTCCTTTTGGTGCAATCCAATTGTGGGTTCGTCCAAGACATACAGAGCGCCAACTAATCTGGTGCCAACTTGAGAAGCTAAACGGATACGCTGGGCTTCGCCGCCGGACAAGGTGCCGGCCTTGCGATTAAGCGTCAGGTAGTGCAACCCGACGTCAAACATAAACTGCAACCGATTATTAATTTCTCTCAACACTACTCCGGCAATTTCTTTTTCTTTATCAGTTAAAAATTTTTCAATTCCAACAAAAAATTGGCGGGCTTCCGCAATGCTAAGGCTAGTTATTTCCCAAATATTTTTATCGGCAATTTTTACACTCAAGGCATTATCATTTAATCTTTTACCATGGCATTTCGGACATTCCTCTTCACCAAAAATTTCTTTAGTACCCAGACCGGTGCAAGCCTCACAGTAGCCATACGGCCCATTAAAACTAAACAAGCGCGGTTCAATTTCTGGAAAAGAAAAACCGTCTTTGGGGCAAGAATATTCTGTACTATAAATTTTTTCAGAGCCATCCGGAAAAATTATCGTACACAAACCATTGGATAAATCCACAGCATTACCCACTGCTTCAGATAAACGCTGGTCATCCGCTTTATTTAGATGGCCATCGCCTAAATTTATTTTATCCACCAGCACTTCAATGGTATGTTTATTATTTTTAGATAAAATAATTCTCTCCTTCAGGCTATACATTTTACCATCAACTCGCACCTCCAGATAACCGGCATTATAAATATCGTAAAGCATTTGATAATATTCGCCTTTGCGGCCGCGCACCACCGGAGACAAAATAACGGTTTCGGCTTTTTTATTTTCCATTTCAACGCTCTTCTTCAAAAGTTGTTCTTTCATTTCATCTACCGTCATGCGTTCAATTTTTGTGCCGCAAATCGGACAATACGGTTTGCCGGCTCGAGCAAACAACACGCGCAAATAATCATAGATTTCCGTGATGGTGGATACTGTGGATCTGGGGTTGGAGCTGTGGGCTTTTTGATCAATAGAAATAGCTGGCGACAACCCTTCTATCTCATCTACATCCGGTTTTTGCATACCGCCCAAAAATTGTCGAGCGTAAGATGACAAAGATTCTATATATCTCCTCTGCCCTTCGGCAAAAATAGTATCAAAAGCCAGACTGGATTTTCCAGATCCAGACA
>CAZEYR010000032.1:0-5754 GCA_964516735.1 uncultured Gammaproteobacteria bacterium | reverse complement strand
AAGAATATAAAATTTATTATAAATTAGGCGCTTCTGGTGTTACTACTTCGGATACTGCTCACGCTTCTTCCACTGATGCTAATTTGGGGTTGATAAATTATGGAGGAGCTTCTAACACTACTATTTCTGGCCTCACTACCTCTTCTTTGTATTATGCGAACATCTGGGCGTTCGATTCTTATGATAATTATACAGCGGCTTCTCCGGAAATTTCTTTTTACACTTTGGCTACGACTCCGGGAGCACCCACGGTCACTGTTTCCACTACTTTAGAAACCTCCGTTCATTTGGTCGTAGATCGCGCCACTAATCCTAATGATGTAAATACCACTTATTCTATCTGTAAAACTACCGATGGTGTTGCTTGTGATGCTGGTGGTTATGTTGAATTGGAGAGTGGCACTCTGGTGGCTAGCCCAGATTGGCATACCTATACCGCTTGGGGTGGTTCTACAGGTTCAGATATAATCGGTTTGACCCCCAATACATGTTATCGCTTTTTGGTAAAAGCTAGAAATGGCGATAGTGTAGAGACTGCTTTTTCTAGCCCTAATGATTCTCTTTGTACCATGGCCTCCGCCTTTACAGATTTGGTTACGGCCAATGTTACCAATACCACCACTATCCAACTTACTTTGACTTTTTCCGGCACCACTCAAACCGGTATGAAGATTGATCGCGATTCGGCCTGTAATGGTAGTTTTGACGCGGTACTTTATGATAGCGCCACGGTTTGGGATGTTTCACCGACGACCACTTCTTACAACCTAGCAGCCAATACTTGTTATCAGTTTAGGATCAGAAGTTATAATTCACAAGGGGTGCTGAATTCTGCCAGCTACGTGCTTTCCAATCAATTGACCACTCCGCCCGGACAGCCGACTGGTTTGGCGGCCAACACTATCACCGAAAATACTATAAAATGGACTTGGGATGTCTTGGGCGAAGCTTCCAACTATTTATTATACAATAATCTAACTGGTGCTCTGATTGATACTATCACCGGAGCTGTGGAATATTTACAGTCTGGCTTAGCGTCAAATACTAGCCATCAGGTGGCTCTACGTGCCAATAATGGCAATGGCACTGGCGTTATTTCTTCGTCTGCGACGGCAGTTACCCATGCGGATGTTATTCAAAATATTTTAGCGGCCACGGCCGATAAGACGATTTCTTCTATTAAGTGGTCTTGGGATTATGATGGCCAAGAAGCCTATTATGCCGAAGATAAAAATAATACAGCGGATAATTCTGGTTGGATCACAGACACATCTACGTTGTATTGGAACCAAGCTGGTTTGTCTGCTAATACTCAATATACTGCAGAGATAAAAGCTAAGAATTCCGCGGGTGTAGAAACGGCTTTTACCGAAAAATCCGCCTATACCGCTCAAAATGCGCCAACCGGTGTTTCTTTTTCCAGTGTTAGTAATGAAAGCATTACTGTCACCGCGGATGGTTCCTTCCCTAATCAGGGGGTAGGATCTTCGATTATTAATTTTAACAACAGAGCAGGGGATAGCCAGGATGTGTCAGCGGGAGTCTCATGGACTAGTTCTGGTCTGATTGCCAACACCCGATACATCTATACTGTTTATGCCAAAAACGGCGATGGCGAACCCACTAATACTACGGGTGGTACTAAGTATACTTTAGCCAACACCCCAGGGCAGGCCACAGTGGCTTTGCACACCGATAGCGACAAATTGACCATTACTCCAGTCGCGAATTCTAATCCTGTCGCTACTAATTTTTTATTTTATTGCACCACGACCGCTCAGTATATAGATAAAAGTGCCAAAACATTAAGCGCAGTGCGAGAAGATAATTATGACACTTTAACCAACTGGGGAGCTTCATTTGATGTATCCGGTCTTATCCCTAACACGGCTTACCAGTTTCAGGCTATTGCTAAAAATGCGGAGAGCGTTGTTACAGCGTCATCTACGGCCAGCGCGAGTATTTATACGAGAGCAGCAATTCCTTCCACTTTAACAACGACTATTTTAAGCGCGACTCAAATAAAAGCTGATTGGTTGGCAAATTCTAATCCAGACGGTACAAAATATTATATTGAAGATGCAAACGATGCGACACGTAATTCCGGCTGGATTTCCGCTTTGACCTATACTTTTAGTGGTTTAACTCCCGGACAAGAATACACCTTCCAAGTTAAAGCCAGAAACGAAGACAGCGTAGAAACAGATTGGTTGGTGGGTGGAGCGGCTTTGACCGATCCTAGTACCCCGGGTCAAATTACCACAGCTATTGGCGCAGATAGTAGTTCATTGGTGCTTACTTTAGCAGCAGGAGACAATCCTCCAGCCTCTATCTCTACCTATATTTATTCCACCACTACTGCGCAATACGTAGATAAAACTACCTTTGCTCTTTCGGATACCAGAGAATCCAATTATAAAACATTTACCAATTGGGACACGGTAACTGTGTCTGGACTTTCTGCCAACACAGCTTATCAGTTTTCGGCTATAGCTAGAAATAGCGTCGGTACTTTGTCTGCCACTTCTACTGATTCGGTGGCTAAATATACTCGGGCTAATATCCCAACCAATTTAGCTGCTACGGTCGGTGGTACAAGTCAAATTACTCTTAGTTGGGATGCTAATAGTAACCCCAGTGGTACAGAATATTATGTAGAGGACGCCGTAGACACTAGTAAAAATTCTGGCTGGACGACAAATGTTAGTTATGAGTTTAGCGGACTAACAGCTAACACATCTTATTCCTTTAGAGTAAAGGCCAGAAATCATGATAATGTAGAGACCAGTTATACTGCTACTGTTTCTGCTACTACTCAATCTGCCGGAGGTGGTGGTGCCACGCCGGTCAGCGCCCCAGTCATTCCGATTCTAACCATTTTAGATAGTGCTACTGTTACCGATTTGTCATCGGCGGTTGTGGCCGAAGAAATCACCGCCAATGTGGCGGAAGACATACAGGAGCAGCTGCTGTCTGTAACACCAATCAGCGCTTCTTTTGCGACCGTGGTATTCACGCCCAATTCTGGTGTTTCTATGAATTTTGGTGGAGAAAACCACTCAGTAATTTTATCCGGAATGGTTGGAGATGCTGCTAATTTTATTTTATACTCTAGTCCGCAAAAAATTTCTTTAAAGACCGGTGAAGAAATGACAAAAGATTTGGACAAAGATGGGCGGGCGGATATTTTTATGAAGCTAGTCAAGGTGGATGCTGTAACCAAACAGGTTAAGTTGACCCTGATAGATCTCAATGATTTACCTTTGGCTATTAATAATAATTTATCCTATACGACTTCGACGGCTGTCAATTTAACCATCAAAGAATTTCCGGGTGTTACTCAAATGGCCGTTTCTGAAGATCAGAATTTTACCGGAGGCTCTTTTGAACCGTATGTAAAAACCAGACCATTTAATTTGTCGGCTGGCGAGGGTAAAAAAACAGTTTATGTTCGTTTGCGCAATGTGCAAGGCGGCACTTCGGATATTAAAGCCTCTATTACCTATACAAAAGATTTAACCTCATTAAAAACTATAAGCAAAGCCACGGAAATTACTTCTGAAATCTCCGAGCAAATTTCTAGTTCGGCCATCAATAAGGTATTCCAATCATTGTTGTATCGTTTTGAAATAAATAGTGATGTAAAAAGGTTACAGGCTTTCTTGAAAGATTTAGGATATTTTAAATTTTCTCGTCTTACCAATTTCTTTGGTCAAATCACTTCTGATTCTTTAAAAAAGTATCAGAAAGATAATAATTTACAGGCAACTGGTTATTTGGATATTAGTACAACCCAAGTAATTAACCAGACCACAAAAGCAGAAACAATAAAACCAGTGGTGATTATTAAGCATAATTTGTGCAGTGGCGCAGTTGGCGATGAAGTGCGGGAATTACAGAAAATTTTAACTAAATTGGGTTATTTTGAACACTCTATTAGTGGCTATTATGGCCCGGTAACTAGGCAAGCAGTTAGGAAATTACAAATAGATTACAAACTTACTCCCAGCCATGGTTGTGTCGGTCCGGCTACGAGGAGTATACTGAATGAAAAAGGAAACAGTAATTAAAATTATGGAAGGCATTATCTTGTCTCGGAGGGATTTTAGGGAAAATGACCAAATGGTTACCTTGTATTCTGTAGAGAAAGGAAAAATGGAAGTACTGGCACGCGGAGTAAAAAAAATAGTCAGTAAAAACTCGGCTCATTTGGAGCCGTGTTTTTTAGTTGAGGCAGAAATTTTATCAGGAAAAGATATCTCTCATTTAATCAAAGTACAGTCGATTAACATATACAAAAATATACGTCAGGATCTAAATAAACTTTTAATCGCCGGCTATACGATAGATCTGGCTAATAAATTTTTACAGACTGGAGAAAAAGACGAACGGATTTTTCATTTTTTGCGAGAGTGGTTGGAATTTTTGGATCAAAGCGGAGAAATGAGTAGCGCTTTGGTGTATGCTTTTATTTTAAAATTATTATTTTTGTTGGGTTTTAGGCCGGAATTAGATAAGTGTGTAAATTGCGAATCCGAGGATGTAGCTGGGTTTTATTACTCTGGGGGTGGGGTGATATGTGCTGATTGCACGAATAAAAAGCGCGGGGAGGGTAAAGAGGTGGTGTCATGCTCAAAAAGCGATGTAGAGGGTCTTAAAATGCTTTTAAATGGTCTTTGGGAGGCGATCGGAGAGGAAAAAATGTCGCCCAAAGTTTTTAAAATCGTCCATCGCAATGCCGAATACCATTTGGAGCGCAAACTTGCCTATTTTAGCTTAATTTGATACAGTAAAAAAGCTATTTTAACTTGTTTTTTATGACTATTTTGATTAAAGACATAGCCAAGCACGTTGGCGAAGAAGTGGAAATTAAGGGCTGGCTTTACAACAAACGCTCGTCCGGTCCATTGTATTTTTTGGAATTACGCGATGGGTATGGATGGATCCAGGGCGTGCTTGCCAAAAAAGAAGCCGCTCCAGAAACATGGCAGGCAGCCGAAGATGTGGCTCAAGAGTCATCCGTGGTGGTAACTGGTGTAGTGAGCAAACATCCAAAAAAAGAAAATGTTTTTGAATTGCAAATTAAAAGTTTGCAGGTTTTGCAGTTGGCCAAAGATTATCCGATCGCTTTAAAAGAACACGGTCCAGATTTTTTGTTAGATAATCGCCACCTCTGGTTACGTTCCAAACGTCAGTGGGCGATCTTGCGCATTCGCGACGCGGTGACTATGGCCATCAACGAATATTTACATCAACAAAATTTTATTCGCACAGATTCTCCAGTCTTTACCCCAAACGCTTGCGAAGGCACCACGACTTTATTTGCCGTGCCTTATTTTGATTTAGGTAGTGCTTATCTTTCTCAATCTGGTCAATTATATATTGAAGCGGCGATTGCTTCGGTGGGCCGCTGTTATGATTTTGGTCCGGTTTTCCGCGCGGAAAAAAGCAAAACCAAACGCCATCTGACAGAATTTTGGATGATGGACGCCGAGGCGGCTTATGTGGAACATGAAGAAAATTTAAAATTACAAGAAGGCATGGTGCGCCATATTATCCGCTACTGTTTGGAAAATTGTATGGAAGAATTAACAATCTTGGAAAGAGACATTGAGAAGTTGAAAAAAGCCGATGCGCCTTTCAAGCGATATACTTATGATGAGGCGATTAAAAAATTGAACGAACTTGGGTCGGATATTAAGCATGGTGAAGATTTAGGCAATGATGATGAAGGCCTTTTGACCAAAGATTCTG
>CAZEYR010000031.1:1860-5952 GCA_964516735.1 uncultured Gammaproteobacteria bacterium | reverse complement strand
TTATCCACCGCCACCGTCAAAAAAGGCACGACTTTTGGCGTGGCTTCCACTGGCGCTTATTCCGGCTATCCGGGCAGTGGCTGGACCGGGGGCACCACTATCACCCAAGCCGCTTGCGACGCTCAAAACCCCACTTGGTATTGGTTTGAGGACGGCAATGGCGACGGCGACACCACCGATCCGGAAGATGGTATTTGTGTTAAAGCCACCACCGTCAGTGGCAGTTGGAATGGTGCTACTCATATTTACGGCAATAGTATTAATAATCAAGCTGCCACCGCCGGCACGGCCAACAGTGTTACCAAAGATTCCGCCGGTTGGACAGTGGATCAGCATATAAACAAAGTCGCCAAAATCACCGCCGGCACGGCCAAAGATTGCTGGGGGGTGATAAAATCCAACACAGCGGATACCATCACCGTGTATGGTTCGTGGCTTACTTCTGCCTATACCTCTGGCTGTGGCACACCAGATGCCACCTCGGTATTCTCTATTTCTAACAATAATTTCCACTATGATAACACTTGGATCGGCGACTGGACCTGTGCCGGCAGTTTTCCCGGTGGCACGGTATCTTATGGGTCGTATCCCACCACCGCTCAAGTTGGAGCCTCCAATGTCGCTCTAGCCGTGGCTGACTGCTATGATGGGGTGCGCGATCTCTTGCCCACGGAATTGGATCGCGCGGTGGGCACCGGTACGGCCACTGGCGCTTCTGATACCACTATTACCGCCTCCGCCGCATTGGTGAGCTGGGGGGTCAATGGCTGGGTGGGGCAAAAAGTGCTGATTACTGGCGGGACAGGGGCAGGTGGTTATGGCCGGATTGAATCCAATACCGCCACTGTATTAACTGTGGATAGCTGGACTGGAGGCACTCCGGATGTAGGCTCCACTTTTGCGATTATTTATATACTTCCCAATTATGGAGATCGAACCAGAGGCAGTAATGGCCCCTTGAAGACGGAGACTTTGAATAGTTGGAAGGGCACCAAATTGCCCACGCACCGTGATTTTTTTGGCTATTGCGGATACAAAGACGGCGGGTCAAATTATGAAAATTCCACCAGTGTTTATAGTGCAGATAAAGCTTACGGAGGTTACGGTAGTCAAATCGGCCGGACTGATGAATTTTTAGATATAGCGGGTACTAGTGATGAATGGCTTTCGGAGCAGGTCTTCACCACCTACCGCGCCCAGGTCGCGGGCAGCAATGCTTGCTCCTACGTCAGTAACGATTATGTCAGCAATAGCAACCGGTGCCGCGCGGTCTTCCGCCCTTAATAGTCTCTATTTTTTCTTGGTAAAGTTTTTTGATTTCCGTTTTTACGATAAAAGAAGAAAAATTTTTATCAGCAGGTTCCAGAAAATTTCGTAGTTTTAATTTAATTCTATTGTTGATATAATATAAAAGGAGTATAATTGTAAATAGTTAAAATTAATTTAGTAGGGTTTACATAATTGTCATTCTGAGTGTAACGAGGAATCTCTGTCCAATTGGTCAAACCACGACCGACAGAGATCCTTCACTCTGTTCAGGATGACAGCCAACTTTTTTATGAAAAAATCGTATTTTATAAACTTCCTCAAAATCGGTCTCACCGTCTTTTTTTCCGTCCTCATCATCACCACCATCGCCAAAGCTGCCACTGTCAAAATCACTCCGCCGGCCGGCACACCGGTAGCGACTTTTTATAGTTTGACGGAAATTTATAATTTTATCACCGCCAACACCACGGCCACCGCAGGTAACCCGGCCTTGGATTTCACCGGCGCTTTGGAAGACACTGGCTACACTTTGACCGAAATTTACAATGCTCTAGCTGGTTTGATTGTTCCCGCTCAAGTTAAATTAGGCACCACCTATCTTGGTCAGATTGGTATCCTCACCCCAATAATGACTGATGGCACGGCCACTACTACAGCTGTGGGAGCTGATGTTCTTTTTGGTAAAACCGCTCACTTGGATGCAAATTGGGTATTGGACACTGGCACCATGCCCAACAAAGTCGGTTCGGCCACCGTTTTCACTCCTTCTACGGCCGACCAGGCCATCACTCAAGGATATTATGGCGGGGTGGTAGGGGATGGAAAAGTGTTGGGTGACGCGGATCTGATGGCGACAAATATTTTATATGGTGTGGATATGTTTGGGGTGGTTGGCACTAGGTCATCATATCCTAATTCACCTTCAGGTATCTCCGGCCTAAATCAGACTGTCTGCGCGAACGCTGGCTGGACATGGATCGCTGACAGTAATTATGACGGGGTAAATGATGACCCTATTTGCGTACAGCCGGCTCGCGATGCGGCTGGGGCTAAGGCTTGGAATAATGGTACTGCGAATGACAATACGTTTATTGGCAATTATTCTTGCAGTGATTCTGAAGGTAATTTAGAAACTCTTGATGCTCAACTGAACGGTTTGGTGGTGGAAAACGCCGGCTACGGCGATGATGGGGCTACAGCCTTGGCTCTGGTGGATTGTAAAGACGGCATTCGCAATCTTTTAAGCAAAGCCACGGTGGAAGCTTTTGGTTATGTTGCGCCAGACGTAGCTTGCGTTGGCAGTGGTGATAGCTGTCATGATGGTCCTTTATCACCAAAAGTATTGCTGGAATGGAAAGGAACGCGTTTGCCGAGTTCTAACGATTTTTTTGATGTTTGCGGTGACACGACCATTTCCACCACCACTGGCTATTATGGCGGACAAATTGGCAGAACGAACAATGTTATTACAACTAATGCAGGTAGTTATGAATGGCTTTCGGAGCTTCACGGCAGCAGTAACGCGCGGATAGCTGGCGGCAACGCTTGTTCTAACGTCAAGGGCAATGGTGTTACTGGCGCTTGCGGCTTTCGTGCTGTCTTTCGCCCCTAAGATTTCTCCATTTACCACTTTGATAATTTGGTTATTTGGGTTATTTGATTATTTTTTTGACCCGTCCCCTCTGTCATTCTGAGTACATTAGCTCCACTTTGGATGACACCAATTGTCATTCTGTCTCACACTGTCATTCTGACCCGCCTTGGCGGGGAAGAATCCCTCTCATAAACTGTATCACAGCGGACAGAGATTCTTCCTCGCCAAAGCGGTCACATCACCGGAATGCTAATAAGATGCTGTATTGACATATAAAGTAAAAAGTAGTAAAGTAGGAATGTAAGAAAGTAATAAAATATGAATATGCAAAAAGTTATTGAAAAGTCTACCACCAAGGGTCAGATAACATTGCCTAAATCTTGGCGCGATCTCTTTAAGACACAGCATTTCCTCATTTTGCCCGAGGAGGATCGTTTGGTTATCAAACCTTTGATTTTAGATGACGATAGCGGGTATGTTAGCATTTTTAATGCTGATCGTGATAATAATGGCAAAGGGATCTCCGCTAAAAAAATATTAAAAACCTTAAAATCCATAGATGGATAAAATTGAGAAATTGTTTAGAAAGATATCTTTTAAGGATCGCGCTCGCCTGATTGTCGCGATTGATTTATTAACAAAAAATAATTTAACAGGGCTTGATATTAAGAAACTTGTGAAAAGTGAATTTTATCGTTTGCGTTGCGGACGATTTAGAATATTTTTTAAAAAAGAAAGAGGAGAAAATATTATTTATCAGATAAAATTAAGAAACGATAATACATATAGCGCGTTATGATTATAAAAATTGATGTTCTGTCAAGGAGGGTGGCAAAAATGGGCTAATCAATAAAATTTGGTTATTCTATTCCTGCCAGAGTCCCTTTTTGCTACGGCAAAAGGGAGAGGGCAAAAAATGGAGATTCTAGTCCTTCCCCCTGTTTTTAGAAAGACAGGATCAATAATAAGCGACCTACACAGAATATTGTGATGGTCAGCTATATTTTGGCAAGTGGATGGACATTTGCTTTCGGAGCTTCACAACAACAATAACGCGCGGATAGCTGGCAACAACGCTTGTTCTAACGTCAATAACAATAATGTTACTAGCCCTTACGGCTTTCGTGCTGTCTTTCGCCCCTAATAGTCTCTATTTTTTCTTGGTAAAGTTTTTTAATTTCTGGTTTTGTTACAAAAGAGGAAAAATTTTTATCAGCAGGTTCCAGAAA
>CAZEYR010000031.1:0-1760 GCA_964516735.1 uncultured Gammaproteobacteria bacterium | reverse complement strand
AGGGTATTTTTGTCCTCATGAAGCAATAAAAAGTCGTCCATATAGCGAAAATAATAATGGCAATGGAGATGGTGTTTTATAAATTGGTCGGCTTCATTGAGATAAATATTGGCGAAAAATTGCGAAGTGTAATTGCCAATAGGCAGTCCTTTGTTGGGCGGGGCGTGAAAGAGGGATTTGTTGTGGGGGATAGACGCGAGAGTTTTGAGGTCGCCTTTGATAATATAATTGTCGGTGGGGTTTTGAAAAATGATAAGCTTGGAGAGCCATAAAATATCTGGATTATTGATTTTGTTTTGTACCAGCGAGAAAAGAACGGTTTTGTCAATGCTCATAAAAAAACTTTCTATATCTAGTTTTAGGTGCCATAATTTGTTGGTTTTTGATGTTTGTTGGCTGACTATATTTTGTAGATTGTGAATAGCTTTGTGGGCGCCTTTATCCGGCCGACAAGCGTAGGAATGGAAAATAAATTTTTTTTCCCAAATGGGTTCCAGATAGTTAACAAACAGGTGGTGGGTAATTCGGTCGCGGAAGTCGGCCGCCCACACCTCGCGCAGTTTTGGATCAGTGATAGCAAAACAGGTATATTTACCAAGTTGGTAATGATGATTTTTGAGCAAAGAGGACATCAAAAGAAGCTCTTTTTCAAAGTTTATTTCAAATTCTGTCGCGCTTAGGCTTTTTCTCTTAGTTTCTCGGCATTGATAGTAGGATTCTAAAAGATTTTGGAAGGAGAAAATGTGGGAGCGGGGACTTATCCTCTTTTTATTAGGCAGAATATTTAGTTTTGTGGTATAATTTTGATACAGTGTCAGATATGTGGATGGTAATTTGCCGATGATTGAAATTGGAGGCTTTTGATGGTAAAAAGTATTAAACCGATTGAGTTAGTATTGAACCGACCTGTCATTCTGAGCGTGGCGAAGAATCTCTGTCACAAATCGTATCACAACGGACAGAGATCCTTCACTCCGTCCAGGATGACATTGAACAAGGCGAAATGATGACACCAAGTCAACCCGTCATTCTAGCCCGCTAAGGCGGGTCAACATGACACAAATTGTCATTCTGAGTGAAACGAAGAATCTCTGTCACAATTTTATTTTATGACAGACCAACATAATTATTACGTCTATATAATGGCCAGCGTGAGCGGAGTATTATACATTGGAGTAACGAATAATCTTATTAGAAGGGTTGAAGAGCATAAAGATGAGGTTGTGGAAGGATTTACTAAAAAGTATCAATGTAAAAAATTGGTTTATCATGAGTATTTTACTGATATTAATTACGCTATAAGCAGAGAGAAAACATTGAAAGGGTGGGTTAGAGGAAAAAAAGTAGCTTTAATTCGGTCAGTTAATCCTAGATGGGACGATTTGTATAAAGATTTATTATTTTAAAATATGTATTGTCATTCTGAGCGTAGTGAAGAATCCCTGTCATAACTATAACACCACGACAATGACAGAGATCCTTCACTGTGGTTCAGGATGACATTGAGCAAAGTGAAATGATGATGTTAAACTATCGACAATTTGTCGATATTAGGAGGAGAGGTCGTGACATTTTGTCGCAGGCTGAAATTGGAAGCTCTTGATGGCGAGACGAATTATAGTAAAATTCAGTTATTTACATTTTGTAAACGACACCTAAAATATATAAAATATGGTTATAAACTTGCCAAAAAAATTTATTCTGATTGTATCACTAGCCATAAGTGTTGTTTTTGTTTCACCGGTTTTTGCCTCGTCCAC
>CAZEYR010000030.1:0-7657 GCA_964516735.1 uncultured Gammaproteobacteria bacterium | reverse complement strand
ATTGGATTTTATTAAGAGAATTCAAAATGAAGTCGGGCAAAATAAGATTAATTTATCAGAAAATGTTAGCGAGACCGAAGCTAAGTTAAAAGAAATTGAACAAGAAGTAAGAAATTTTGTCGCTAGCCATGTGGATGATTGGATTTTTGATGCTCCAAAGAAAAATCGCGCCGAGAGGGTATCAATGATTGAGCGTTTTAGTAAAGCGATTGAAGAAATGTTGGTAGAAAAAGAAGCTGAAGACAAAATCAAGACTGTAATTTTAGGTCGCGTAAAAATTTACGTGGAAGAATTTATTACCGAAAGAATTATTAAAAAAGATCAACGTTTGGATGGTCGTCAGATCAATCAAGTGCGTGATTTAAGTATTGAAGTTGGCCTATTACCACGCGTGCATGGCACTGGTATGTTTATGCGCGGCGACACTCAAGTGTTGTCGGTGGTAACTTTGGGCGCTCCTGGTGATGTGCAGACCTTAGACAGTATGGAAGAAGAAGGCACCAAGAGATACATGCATCATTATAATGATACTCCAGCCACTTATGGCGAAACTGGTCCATTACGCGGTCCAGGTAATCGCGCGATTGGTCATGGTGCTTTGGCTGAAAGAGCTTTGGTGCCAGTATTACCAGATGAAAAAGATTTCCCTTACGCGATTCGCGTCGTGTCCGAAGTTTTAGGTTCCAATGGTTCTAGCTCCATGGCTTCTACTTGTGGCTCTACTCTGGCTTTGATGGATGCTGGTGTACCGATTAAAAAAATGGTAGCCGGTATTGCTATGGGTTTGGCGAGTAATCCAGCTGGTGATTGGAAAGTAATTACCGATTTACAAGATGTAGAAGACGGTCCGGGCGGAATGGATTTTAAAATCACTGGTACTAAAGATGGCGTAACCGCTATTCAAATGGATACTAAGACCGATGGTTTGAATTGGGAAATTGTCGAACAAACTTTTAAACAATCTCGCGAGGCTCGCTTGATGATTTTGGAAAGAATGAGTCAGATTATTTCTGAACCAAGAAAAGAAATGTCACCTTATGCTCCACGCATTGTGACTATCAATATCAACCCAGACAAGATTCGTGATGTGATCGGCCCTGGCGGCAAGATGATCAACAAGATTATCGCCGAAACCGGTGTGTCTATCGATATCGAAGATGATGGTCGTGTATTCGTCACCTCTAGCGATTCCGTGGGTATGGAAAAAGCGGTAAAGTGGATCAAAGATTTGACTCACGAAGTGACCGCTGGAGAATTGTATGACGGCACAGTAGTGCGTTTGGAAGATTTTGGTGCCTTCATCAATTTATTGCCTGGTCAAGATGGTTTGGTACACGTTTCCGAGATTGCTTGGGCTCGTACCAACAAACCAAGTGACGTGTTGAAATTAGGCGACAAGGTAAAAGTTAAGGTAAAAGAAATTGATAACCTTGGTCGCGTGAATTTGACCATGAAAGAATTGACTCCAAAGCCGGAAGGTTTTGTGGAGCAACCACGTTTTGATCGCGGTCCAGCCGGTAGATCTGGCGGCCCAAGAGGCGGTCATGGTGGTGGGTTTGGTGGTCGCGGTAGATAATTTAAAATTATAAAACAGCCCTGAAAATGGGCTGTTTTTATTTTTGTTGGCTTGCCAAATGAGGTTTTTTATGGTTTAATAGGCCATAGTTTGCCGGGGTGTTGAAATTGGTAGACAAAGCAGCCTTAGAAGCTGCCGCTAGCAATAGCATGCAGGTTCGAGTCCTGTCCCCGGCACCAACATGTTTCATTATAATATGAAAAAAATAATCTTGATTATTTTTTTAGTGACTTTACCTCTGATTTTAGGGCTGGGTATTTTTTTATATTATAAAAATTTAAGTATTGTTTCTTTAGATAAAATTGATAAAAAGGATGTATATGAAGTTGAAAAAGAATCCGGTACGAATGTGGAAAAAAACAGTGTATCAAATATTTACAAGTGTGATTTTTGGAAAAATAAAAAATTTGGGTGGTTTACTTCAGAAAATGGTGGGGAAAGGGGTTATGCAGGAACTTTGATTGTGTCTGGTGAGCTGGTAACTAAAATTAAGGAGTTTAATATTGGAGAACCGGGAGAGTTAAATGACAGCTCAAAAGGTGTTAACGTCGTAAAATATTTGTATCTAGTGCCAACCGTACCAAAAACGGAAGAAGAAAAATTATTTAATGAGGTGCATGATGAGTTGGCAAGAAGCGGTAATATTGTTAATGAGATCTCTAATAATAAATTATTTTTTGTTTTAGGGATTGTAGAAAATAATAATATTATAACGTCGGCAAATATTTCTGATGAAACAAAAGAAGCTTTGTTGGGGTATGCAGATACTGGTAAGTATATTGAAATAAAAATAACCATTCCGATTTATCAAGGGGGAGGGGCTAGTTCGGATTTTAGTTATGCTTGTGAGATAGATATGTGAGGTGGCAAAATGGTGTTGTAACTTAAATAAATAAAAAACCCCGCTTCGTAAGCGAGGTTTTTTGATACTTTTTATAGATTATAATCCGAGCAAAGTAGCGGCGATCCAAGGGAAAGCCACAGTGACGTCACTTTGTATAATCTGGTAGTAACTCTTAGTAGAAAGTTTGTCCCAGGTGATTTTTTCTTTACCACCGGCACCAGAGTAAGAGCCGTAAGACATTGGAGAGGAGCCGATTTCAATAAAGCCAGCCCAATCTCTAATTTTCTTTACTTTCAAGTCGTGTTTTAATGATGGCACGACGCAGATCGGGAAGTCGGCCGAGATGCCGCCGCCTAATTGCAAGAAAGCAATTGGAGCATCTTGGCTTTCTTTCATATACCAATCATACATCAAGTGGAAATATTCTAAACCAGATTTCATGACGTTTGGGCTCACTGATGTATCGCCTTTCTTTTTGTGTGGTCCATTATATGTGTAGCTGGCGAAGATATTGCCCATGGTAGAATCTTCAAAACCCGGGATGACGATAGGAATATTTTTTTCAAAAGCGGCTTTAGTCCAACAATCATCTGGATTGGCTTGTGGATCTGGTTGGATTAATTTTTCCGCAAATAAACGGCGGAAATATTCATGCGGGTAATAGCTTTCGCCTTTGGCTTCAGCGTCTTTCCACATTTTTAATAGATGTGGTTCCATGATGCGTACACTCTCGTCTTCTGGCAAAAAGGTATCGGTGATACGGCGTAAACCGGTATCACGGAGTTCAGCTTCTTGGTCAGGAGTTAACTCGGTATAGCGAGGGATATAGGCATAGTGGGAATGAGCCACATATCTATAATATGATTCTTCATGGTTGGCGCCGGTGGCGGATACTAAATGTACTTTGCCTTGGCGAATAAGCTCGGCGAGCATGATGCCAACTTGGAAAGAGCTCAAAGCGCCAGCCAAAGTGACCACCAATTTGCCACCATTGTCTAAATGGTTTTTAAGCCAAAGAGCGGCTTGCATAGTTGAGCCACCGTTGCAATGGTTTAATGTTCTTTCGGCGAAAGCGGAAACTGGAGTTTTGCTACCTTGGGTAATTTTACTCACTGTACCAGAGGTGACGACGTTCTTCATGTCTTTTTCTTCAACGATCAATTTTTTTAGGTCGGAAGAGAGTTTTTGGAATTTGGTTTTGGCCATACGTTTAGAAATCAAATTTTATAAATCAAATTTATATCCTAAAATTTTATAAGCAATTTTTGCCGCTGTATAGTTTGGTCCAATATCTTCTGGCATCGGACACAACTCCATCAAATCGGCGCCAATAACTTCTTTTTCTTCAAACACACGGCGGATTAACTCAAGAGATTGGTAGTAGCCTAGACCGCCCGGGAGAGGAGTGCCTACTGCAGGCATAATGGATGGGTCAAGTCCATCCAGATCAAAAGACAAATATACTTTATCGCCAAGTTTAGATAATATTTTATTTATCCATTTTTTGTCTTTAACATATTCATGGTTAACTTCAATGGCTGGAACAGTATAAAGTCTGTGTTCTTTACGTAATTGTTCCATGACATCTAATTCCTCGGGGGCGATACAGCGGATGCCGACTTGTACCAAATTTTGGGCACAACCAATCATTTTATGAGCGGCGCAAGCGTGATTAAAGTCGGTATTTTCATAGTTTTCACGCAAATCGGTATGGGCGTCAATTTGTAAAATAGAAAAATTTTTATATTTTTCGGCTAGAGCGCGTGTCGCTCCGCTAGACACGGAGTGTTCGCCCCCGAGCATCAGGACAAATTTATTTTCCTTTAATAATTCTTTCCAGATAGTGTAAACGCGATTAATCATTTTGTCTGGTCCGCTCTGATCTGGCTCTACCTCATTTAAGGTGTGGATGCCATGACGACAAGGGCGGGTGCCTAATTCTTCCTCATATTCCTCTAACAAATAAGAAGCTTTAATAATTTCTTCTGGACCATTTCTAGTGCCGTTTTTTATAGAGGTAGTAGAATCATAGGGGACAGGCAAAATGACCGCCTTAGCTGTTTCAAAATCGGCCACTTCCGGGTCTAAACCAAGAAAGTTTTTATCACGGCGAAAAATTTCTCGATTAAGATAAAAGGCATTTTTGTATTTGCTCATAAGTTGTTTCTTTAGAATTAAGCTTGGCTAATTTGTCGTAATCATAAAAATAACCTAGACGACTAATGTTTTTTAGCCACTTTTTTGGTAGATTTAATTCGTCTAGAGCTTTTTTTGTCTCTTTAACAAATTTTTCGGGCAATTGCTTGCTCCAGACTAAGGCGCAATGAAAATCTAGATAGTTGTATTGGTGGTCGTGTTCAATGCTCATGCAAAAAGGGTACATTTTACAAGCCAACAGTTTGGCCTTGGCTTCTTCCAGCGTGCAATGATAATGAGCGTCTAAAAATGGGCAAGGATTGATTATTTTTAATAAATTTATTTTACTGCCATCTTTAAATTTTAAAACGGTTACATATTTATCGCGGAAGGTGTCTAAATCCATGTTTAATTTTTTGGCTATAAATTTATCTTCGCCCGGTAAAAAATAGGAAAGATAAAAACGTTCGCACATACCAGCACAGCTTTTGTTGCAGAGAAAGAAAAAATCCCCGTTAATTTTTTCGTGCAATTTTTCGAAATCAATAGGCTTTTTCATAAAATTTGTTTACCAGCCAAATAATTTAGCCACATCATCAACAGTTTCTCTTTTTCTAATAACTTTTATTTCACCGTTTTGAGCTTGTAATTTGACTGGAGAAGAAAGAAGACAGTGGTGAGAGGCAAGGGCGTCTTGGTAGGCGCCGGTGTCAAAGATGGCCAGGTATAAAACTTCGCCTTCGGCTAAAGAAGAAAGTTTCGGCAAAAGCACGTAGCTGCCTTGACCAGTGTATTTATCGTCGGCATCACAAGTCATACCTGCTAGCCAAGAAGGAGTGCGCTGTTTAGCGTCCATATGATTTACTGGTACGACATGCCATTTTTGGTGTAAGGCCCAGGTGTCCAACAAATCATTCATAAAACTTCCGTCTACTACATACCATTTTCTTTTTTGACGTTCAATAATTTCTTTTTCCGCCAATACTTTAAAAATAGTCACTTGAGCCGGGGCGACAATGTAGCGGCCCCATTCACAGACGATATTAGGCGGTTCAATATGGTGTTTTTCGCTAAAAGTTTTTAAAAATTTAACGATATTTTCAATCACCGAATCTACGCTATAGCGGAATTTGCGGTCATAAGGAATTGGCATTCCACCGCCCATATCAATGGTATCCAGAGAGGGATTAAGCTTTTTTAATTCCAAATAAACTTCCATAGCACTTTTTAACGGTACCAGAATATCTTTTAACATTTCAATTTGCGATCCGATATGATAATGCAAAACTTTTAAATTTTTAATTTTACCCAAACGGCGTAATTCCTTGTCGGCTAAACCGAAGCGGTCAACTTCGTGGTTCCAGTGGGAGCTGACTTTGACATCTACATCCAAACGGATGCCGACATTACCTCGATAATTTTTTAGGTAGCTATATTCGTTGAGATCTTCAATAATTGGCACAATGTCCAAATCCTTGGCTTTTAATTCGGCGATTAGATCTAGATATTCTTTAGTTTTAGGACCATTGCACATTACTTTAATTTTTTTACTCAAACTGCCGGCGGTCCACATTTTTTGTACCAACTTTAATTCATTAGCCGAACCGGTTTCCAAATTGGCACCGTTGGTAACGAGTGGCATGATAAATTCTTTGTTTTGGTTGACCTTCATCGGATAGTGATAATAGAATTTGCCCGGATAGCGGTAAATTTTAATATAAGAATTGAACAAATTAATTAAATCGTCCACTCTCTCTT
The DNA here is from genome assembly GCA_964516735.1 of uncultured Gammaproteobacteria bacterium. Lineage (GTDB taxonomy): Bacteria > Patescibacteriota > Patescibacteriia > Magasanikbacterales > GWA2-37-8 > JAHJCN01. The sequence continues at coordinate 1,343 of CAZEYR010000030.1, read as the reverse complement.
GGAGTATAAAAGGAAAAACAATTTCTGCCGGAGTGCCAAATTTTTTGATAATACTCAAAACATCATATTGATAATTTCCTTCCTTGACCATCAGACAGCCTTTGTTGTTAATATCAAAATAGTGAGTGTTAAAATCTTTCACACCCAACTTCCAAAATTTCATTAAATTTTTGGCCATAGTGGTTAAAATTCCCCTCCGAGAAATCCGTCGAGGATTAATAGTAAAAAATTATATTTTTTATAAACCTTATTTTACAATATCTACGCTGATTGTAAAGAGATTTTTTGCGGTTTGGAGCGAGTTATCAACAGTTTCGGGCGTTGGCTTGCCGAGAGAAAATTTTAAGTATAAAATTTTAGGGTAAAATTTTATTAAAAATTTATTTTTTTAGAAATGTCAGAAAATAATTTAAAATTTTTTGCGGCCGAGTTAGGGGCTAAAATTCCGGAGATCGATTTGCATGGATTTTATCCGACTGAAGCTCTGGAAAAAATGGAAATGTTTTTGTATGACTGTCAGGTGCGAGGAGAGAAAATGGTTCGAATAATTTATGGCGGGGGAAAAGGGGTGTTGCGAGAGGCGGTTTTAAGGTGCTTAAAAGCCCATCCGCTGGTTGTAGAATATGAAGAAAAAGGCGGGAATACCGTAGTAATTTTATAGTTTGGAAATTTGTCCACTTTATCCACATCTTGAGGCCTTGACAATATTAATAAGAGTGCTATAATCAGCATTACGTTAATAAAAACCGCACTTCGCGGACCACGTCCACAAGATATGGTACGAACGTACCGCTTGGACCTCTGGGTTGGTGCCCATGGCACACATTTAATACCTTTACATCAAAAAATGTTTACACAAGTATTAAATCGTTACTCAGATTATCCAAGTGGTTTCTAGATCAGATTTTTTCTGACGCTTAAGAGAACCGCTTGCTGCGGTTCTTTTTTCATCTCAAATGTTTTCAGATCAGTTGAACAAAAAATTTGTTCAATCAATCTGGTAAGATTCTGGATAGAACTTTGACAATTTATAGGTCAATTCAAAAATATAATAGGGTAGGTAGATATAATTAAATCTACACAAACACTACGAAAGCACAATTTTGTGTTTTCGTTGTGCGCAATTTCAACAAGGGCAAATGGTGGATGCCTTGACACTAAAAGACGAAGAAGGACGTTGCAAGGTGCGATAAGCCTCGGGGAGTTCCTAAGCAAACTGTGATCCGGGGGTGTCCGAATGGGGAAACCCATCTGCCGTATGGGCAGATATCATAACACTGAATTCATAGGTGTATGAAGAAGACCTGGCGAAGTGAAACATCTCAGTAGCCAGAGGAAAAGAA
>CAZEYR010000029.1:0-7771 GCA_964516735.1 uncultured Gammaproteobacteria bacterium | reverse complement strand
AAATTGATCAATAATTACTAAAAACAAAAATATGGAAAATAGTGGTTTGGAGAGAATGATGAAATTGAGAGGGGCTATACGAGAAAGTAGAAGAATAAAAGAGCAAAGTCGCGAAGAGGGAGTACAATTGCGTGGTGTCAGTCCTGAATCAGTCGTATTGTATCAAGCGCGGGCAGAAAAAATGGCGGAAAAAATTTCTGGTGCCTATGGAGAATGGGTAGATTCAAAATATGAGTCATTAAAAAGTTTATTGGGCGATGTGAGTAAAGAGGATTTGTATGCGGCTTTCCAAAAAGGACTAAAACTTTCCTTGAAACAAGAATATATTTTTTTGGAATCAATAAAACAATTAAAAGGAGATGAAGTTTTGCAACAAGATAAAAATATCAAAAAAGCAGTGGTGACTTTTGGTTTGGAATTTATACAACTTCTTAAAAAATCTTTACAAGCTGGCGCTCCACCACGCACAGCTCTTGAATTAGCCACTCTTGCTTATGTTTATCGTCCAGATGTCTTGATACGTTATAAGGAAAAATATCCACAGTACAATATTACTGTTCTCTTGCGCGCTCTTTTAAAACATAGAACTGATCCGGACAGTTATTTACAAAGAGTGGATGTTGATATTGATAAACTATTGCCAAAATATTCACAATTTGGTAGGTCTGCTATCAAACACGTGGTTATGAATTATTCGCCGCAAGAAGCAGAAAAATTTTTAGAAGAAGCCAGTAAAAAATTGCCGATTTATTTACAGAGATATCCAAATTTACCAGAAGGTTTGGTGAAACATGCCGTGATCACTAATCCTGCCAGAATAGATGAATTTTTAAAAAATCCAGAAGGTTTTCCGGAAAGATATTCTGGCCGTAAACAGAAGGGGGCTGAAGTAGAAAGTGTAATCAAAGGTGAATAAAATAAAATTAATTCTAAAATAAAATATTAGTATGGAATCAGGGGAGAAATTTGCCGGAGATAAAAAAGTAGGCGTATCTCTGTTGGGTAACCTAGAAAAAAAGTTTATTCAAAAATATGTCGGTCGAGTGCCGAAATTTTTGGAGACATATCATCTCACTTTACTCACTATTCCGTGGTGTGTGGGTATTATTGTCTTTAGTTATTTGGCGCAATGGAATATCTATTGGATGTGGCTTACTTCGCTCATGATTATTTTACAGTATCTTACTGATGCTTTTGATGGCGCAGTAGGGCGGCTGCGTAATACAGGACTTATTAAATGGGGTTACTACATGGATCATTTTTTGGATTATGTTTTTCTTTGTTCCATTTTGATCGGCTATTCTTTTTTGTTTAATGATGAGTATAATTCTTTGTTTTTTGTTTTAGCCATTTTTGGTGCATTCATGGTGAATTCTTATCTTTCTTTTGCTTCCACCAACGAATTCAAGATAGAATATTTGCGCGTCGGCCCCACAGAAATCCGGTTGTTGTTTATTTTTATCAACACCATGATAATTATTGTTGGCAATACTCATTTGCGTTGGTCTTTACCGTGGGTTTTAGTTTTTTCTTTATGTGGTTTATGTCTCGTGGTCTATAAGACCCAAAAATATATTTGGAAGAAAGATATGGAATTAAAAAATAATTAATCAATATGACTCATTGGAAAACACCTAAATTAAAACAATTGGCCAGAGCCTTGCTTTCTTTAAAGACCGAAGAAGAAATGCTGGCCTTTTTGCGGGATGTGGGCACTTTAGAAGAATTGGCCGATTTGTCCAATCGTTGGGAAGCTGTACTGCAGTTGGCGGCGGGAAAGAATTATCGGGAAATTGCAGAAAATACCGGTATGAGCACGACCACTGTCACTCGGATTGCTAGTTGGTTGAATGGCGGAGAAGGTGGTTATCGCGCGGCGCTAAAAAGATATAAAAAATAAATTATCCACATGGGGGATTTGACAAGTTTAGTATTTTGTATTATCGTATTAATACGTTAATACAATAATACTATGACTTTCTTAACCTTAAATCATCATCCTGTTGGCGACCCATCATAAAATGGCTTCATTTTGTGTTGTGTCGCATTAATCGCCAAAAGGGCGATTTTTTATTTATTAATTTTTTATATGAATTTACAACCACACTTAAAAATTAGTCAGGGGCAGATCTCGGAAGTGGCTCTTTTGCCCGGAGATCCGGATCGGGTGAATTTGATTGGTGTATATCTGGAAGATTTTACAATTTTAGCGAGTAATCGTGAATTTCGCGTGGGAGTAGGGTATTTTGGCGATAAAAAGATTACAGTTTGTTCGACTGGAATTGGTTCTCCTTCGACCGCGATTGCTGTTGAAGAATTGATTCGAGCCGGAGTAAAGCGTCTAATCCGCGTTGGCACTTGTGGCGGGGCGTGGCGCGGAGATATTTCAGCCGGATCTTTGATTATCCCCACTGCCTCGGTGCGCGATGAAGGCACGACCAATGAATATGTGCCGTTGGGTTTTCCAGCCGTGGCTGATTATACAGTGGTAAACAGTTTAATTAATTCTGCCAAACGTGAACAAACTAAATATTTTGTAGGAATCAATCGCACGCATGATGCTTTCTATGGAAATGACGAGGCGATTAAGAAATGGGGAAAAGCGGATCCAGCGATTTTATCTTCAGAAATGGAAAGTTCAGCGTTGTTTGTGATTGCTAGTTTGCGCGGTTGTCGGGCCGGGGCGGTGTTGGCGGTTAATTCTGACCCGGAGCCTTTGCGCCAAAGATTAAACGATCAAGATGTAGAAGTTAAAACGGAAAGCGGGAAGGAGGTTACACGTCGCACGGTTGACCAAGCGATTCGAGTGGCGCTCGGGGCCATAGGAGGTTGATATGCGTCAAGTCATTTGCTTTGACTTGTGGAATACCCTGATCGTTTCAAAGGGCAATAATAGTTATTTAGAAGTTTTGCGACGCGCCGGCGCGGACTGGGAAAAAATTTATCCTTTTGTTCGTGACGAGTTGATGACCAAAAAATTTTCTTATTTGGAAATGACGCAAGAGCTAAATAAAAAATTTGCTCTTAAGTTAACCGCCATCCAAACCTTTGAAGTGGTGAGGTGTTGGGAGAAAGATAACGAGCAGGCGGAATGGTTGTCCGGGCGATTGGATTGGCTGAAAGATTGGCGAAGCCGGGGAGCAAAATTGGTTTTGGTGTCCAACTTGACATGGCCATGTTGGCAGACGGTTAACGTTAAGTTGGGTTTGGAAAAATATTTTGATCAATTGTTTTTGTCGTGTTTGGAGGGTGTGTCCAAACCAAATGAGTTTGTTTGGAAAAAGATTGAAAATATTTTTTCCGATGAACCAAACGAATTTTGGATGGTCGGAGACAGTCCAGTGGACGATTTGTCCATTCCACAAGTCAGAGGTTGGAAAACCATACAGGTGTGATCACCACCAGGAGGAGAAGATGAGCAAGGAAAAATTTTTTTTGGATGATGTGGGTTTGTCCGACGCTCAGATCGAAGAATTGGAACAGTTTGGTCGGGTGCTTTCCGGTCGCAAGATGACCGAGATGATTGAAAATTGGGAGCTTTGGAATTATTTTGATCCGGAGCGGACGTTGGTAGTTTTTGCCGGTCACGGATCCGGATATGTACGCCAACATTTGAGCTCGGATTTTTTTCAGAAGTGGTTGATGGTAGATGTCTTTGCCAAGCGGGATTGGGAACGGGGGGCGGAGGGGGCTAACCCCTACGCCATGGTCGGACGGATGTCGGATTACCACTTGACCTACGGTGTTCAGAGCATCGTGGTCGTGGATGATGTGATTTCTTCTGGTGTCACCATGCGCAAGCTTTACGACATGAATTCCCCATGGTTTCCCGGTGCCTTGTGGTTTGGTGTCGCTTGGATTAAGCAAAATGCTACCACGCTTAAGCGGTTCCACAATGTGTACGCCGCGGTTGAAGTGGGGGATAGTAATTTCCGAGTACCGATCAATTCTGTTTCTACATTGATCGAAAAGATAGAAGTGCGTTTGGATTACGCTAAGTGCAATTTTTCAAATCCCGAGCCTTTTTTGCAGGCCATCGATCGGATGGTCGTGTGATTATTGACAAAATCATAAACTGGTGATATTGTCCGTTGTTAAATCGTTCTTTTGAAACGGTATATTCCACGCTGTGCATGGGGCACGGTACGGAATACCACAATTTGGAGATGTTGGATGGCAAATACAAAAAACAGCCCGTGTCTGCGGTTGGTTCCGCGCCTTGTCCCAGATTGGGTGAGCCAGGTGGTGGAAGACGTTGAACCGACTCGGTGCGACCCGAAGAGGCTGATGTATATCAGCTGTCTGCAGGACAACCGGAGCGTTATTAGTGGGGAGGAGATGCGTAAGTGGGCGAAAAATATGCGCGCCGACTTCGGGCTCTCCGACGTTCCAAAGTTGCTCGGCAAAGATGGAATGGGGGTAGAAGTAATCCCTCGTGAGCTGCGCCGTTGTTGTCGGATCGTCCTTCCGGGTACTGTCCTCAAGGACTCTGATGGACACTTTTACATCCCATTTCTATCTTGGGACAGCGACCTTGGATGGTTGTTGTTCCATAGTTGGCTGATCGGCGGCTGGTATCGCGAGGATTATTTGGTTACCACCAATGATTAGCATCACCCCCACACGTTTAATGCTTTCGGGCAGGCGACGTGTGGGGGTCTTCGTTTTATTTTTGGCTAACTATTGACAAAAATTCTCTTTTGTGTTATAATTCGGAGTCTTACTAATAGACTCGTACCTCTTTTGTGTCCTTTTTATGCGGCCCAGTAGGTAGGGGTCACATAAAAAATATATGACACAATTTGATTCTTTGGGGATCGCCCCCAAATTGCTTGCTATTTTAGCTGAGCAAAAATTCGTTACGCCAACGCCGATTCAGGCGAAATGTATTCCGACCGCTTTGACTGGTCAGGATATTATTGGTATCGCGCAAACCGGTACTGGCAAAACTTTGGCTTTTGGTTTGCCGATGATTCAGCGTCTTTCCAGAATGGATGGACAAGGTTTAGTAATTTTACCGACTCGTGAATTGGCTTTACAGGTGGAAGCGGTTTTCCAAAAAGTTGGCGCTCGCTTTGGCTTGCGTACTGCTATTTTGATCGGTGGCGCGTCTATGGATCGCCAGGTGCGTTCTTTACGTCGTCAACCGCATGTAGTGATTGCTACCCCGGGTCGTTTAATTGACCACCTTCGTCAAAGAACTTTTAACTTAAATAAAATTAAAATCGTGGTGTTGGATGAGGCCGATCGTATGTTTGATATCGGTTTCGCTCCACAGATTAAACAGATTTTGAAAGATTCTCCAAAAGAGCGTCAGACTTTGTTGTTTTCTGCTACCATGCCTCAGGAAATTGCCAAAATGGCTTCTGAGCATATGATCAAACCGATTCGTATTGAAGTCGCTCCGGCTGGTACCGCTTCGGCTAGTATTCAGCAAGAGGCATACATCGTTAGCCAGGATTGCAAAATGCAATTGCTGGAAAAACAGTTGACGGATAATTCTGGAACTGTGCTGATTTTTTCTCGCACCAAACATGGTGCTAAAAAACACGCTCGGGCGATTAACGCCATGGGGCACAGAGCGGTAGAAATGCATTCTGACCGATCTTTGGCTCAAAGACGCGACGCGTTGGAAGGTTTTAAGACCGGGAAATATCGTGTGCTCGTAGCGACTGATATCGCCGCTCGTGGTATTGATGTGACAGACATTTCTTTGGTGATTAACTATGATTTGCCGGATAATTTGGATGATTATGTGCATCGTATTGGTCGTACCGGTCGCGCTGGGCGCACTGGTCGGGCGGTTACTTTTGCCGGACCGGATCAACGTTATGAATTAAAACAAATCGAAAGAATCACTAGAAATACTTTGACTATTATGCCTTTGCCAGTGTTACCGCCACGTCGCGCGCCAGTGGTGGCGATGGCCAATAATTTTTCCGGACATGGCGGCGGCTATAGCCATGGTCATGGCGGAGATAGAGGTTTTAGAAGCCGTAGAAAATGGAGATAATACTTCTTCAGATATTAACAAAACAGGGTTGACAAAACCCTGTTTTTTGTATAGACTGTTTGGTTTGGCGCTATGGTGGCGTCAAATGGAAAAACAGGCCAGAAATGGCTAAAGAGGAGAAGGTTATGCGCGCAAACGCTGAAGATCAGGCTTGCTTCCGGAAGGCGCTGGTGTTGGTGGTGCTGTTTATGGTAGCGCTCGTGGCGGTCTACCTGACCGCCGGTCACTGCCACGTGGCCAACGCGGCGACGCGCGGCCACCGTTCGGCCACCACGGCCGATGTGGACTGGCGGCTGGATAGTCGCCTGCACTGGGACGGCGGTAATGACCTCCACGTCCCGCGCTTCGGCATGGAGCTGGAGAAAATCTTCCGTGGGACCATGGGCGGCCTGTGGGGCGGCGCGGAGCTGGAGGGTGAGGAGTATGGTGTCTTCCTCGGCCCTGATCTGGTGCTGAATGGCGCCAAGGTCGGGGTGGCGCTCGGCTACGAGTCGGCCGCCAAGGGCTATGGATTGGTCTATGCCCTCCGTGCTCGCTATGAGAGCAGTTCGTTCGCGGTGTCGGGTTTCGGGCTCAATCGTTACAACGGCGATCTGGAAGATCTGTCGTACCAGGTCTTTCTGGAAGCTCGCGCCCTGCCGGTTCTCGCCCTCGTCCTCATGGCCACTGACCCGGCTGTAGGCGGCGGGGTGAAGATCTTGATCCCCGGCGGGGTCGAGCTGTTGCTCGCGCCGGCCTACAACTACGAGGCCGGCCACCCCTGCCTCATGGTGTGGGCAGGGTTCCACGCCGGCGGAGATTAGTCGTTGGCGTCGTTCTTTGAAATGGAGGGTCGGCGTTATAGTTTTTTAACGAAGCTATAGCGCCAACCTATCTTTAATGGTAAAATGTTTTTTGCCTTTAGAGATAGATTTATTTTATGAAAATAAAAAAGCCAGAAATCATGTGTCCGATTCGCGATTGGGCTAGTTTGGAAGCTTGTAAAGATTATGCCGATGCTGTTTATTTTGGTGTTTCAGATTTGAGTTTGCGCGCCAATGCCAATGCGATTAAAACTTCGGAACTAAAAAAATTCGTGGCTAAGTGCCACAAATATAAAATTAAAGCGTACTTAGCTGCCAACGCTGTTTTTTATAATGATGATTTAAAGAAAGCGGAGGTTCTTATGAAAAAAGCCAAAGTCGCTCAAGTAGACGCCGTGATTGTTTGGGATCCAGCCGCGATTAAAATTGCCAAAAAATTAAAGTTGAATATTTTTATTTCCACTCAAGCTAATGTTTCCAATTGGCAGACAGTGGAGTTTTATCGCCAGCTTGGCGCCAAGCGTGTGGTGTTGGCTCGCGAAATGTCTTTGGCTCAGATCAAAGAATTGCGCAAAAAAACCAAAATAGAAATTGAAACTTTTGTGCACGGGGCGATGTGTGTGGCGATTTCCGGTCGTTGTGTATTGTCTAGCTATTTGTATGGCACTTCGGCCAATTGTGGCACTTGTGCTCAACCGTGTCGCAAAGCATGGACACTTCGTGATCCGGAAGGAAATGAAATTGTAACCGAAGGAAAATATTTTTTGAGCGCCAAAGATTTGTGTATGATTGAACATATTCCAGAGTTGGTCAAAGCAGGGATTGATTCTTTTAAAATTGAAGGCCGTCGTCGTGATGCAAAATATATCGCCACCACCGCTAGGGTTTATCGCGAAGCGATGGACGATTATTTGGCCGGCACCTACACCAAAGAAAAAATAAAAACATGGCGAGC
>CAZEYR010000028.1:0-7933 GCA_964516735.1 uncultured Gammaproteobacteria bacterium | reverse complement strand
TCCACAAGAATGATACAGGTTCACAACTTGGTTATTTACAAGCTAATGTGGATTTTGCGCTCCGCAATAAAAAAATAAGTGAGGAATTTAGGAAGTATTTAAAAAGTGTGTTATAATAAAAGATAATAATTCTTTATTATCACTTTTTGGATTTTAATATGAATAATTTATTAAAATCATTGCTTGGGCTATCTGTTATAGCTAGTTTTTTGTTAACTACTGGTTTTGGCTGTAAGGGGGCGACGACAGCGGAGCAGCAAGCCACTAAACCGATTACTTTGGAATATTGGACAGTCTTTGATGATGTGGATGTCCTACAATCTTTAATCACTCAATTTAAAGCCGACCATCCGTATATCAATGTAAATTTACGTCAATTAAGGCAAGATGAATTTTATAATCGTTTGACCGAAGCGCTGGCGGAAGACAAAGGTCCGGATATTATTTCCGTGCAAAATAAAAATTTATTAGCTTATGTGAGCAAGTTGGCAAGTATGCCGGCGAGCGTAAAGGATACCACAGTAAAAACTGTCAAAGGCACGGTTGGGTCGTCCACTCAGATTAATACCGTTACCAAAAATATGGTAACAGTGGATCGCTTGGATAGAGAATATGTACAGGCCGTAAAAAAAGATGTCGTAGTGGATGGTAAAATTTATGGCTTGCCTATGTCTATGGATGTTTTGGCTCTTTATTACAACAAAGATTTAGTGGATAGATCCGGGGTGGCCGAAACTCCTAAAACTTGGGACGATTTTCAAAAAGCGGTGAAAAAAATTACTAAATACGACAAGCAAAGTGGTAAGATATTACAGGCTGGGGCGGCTTTTGGCACTGGTAATAATGTGGTGGGTTCGGATGATCTGCTTTATTTGTTGTATAAACAAAGTGGTTTGAACTTTACTACGAAGACAGGAGCCGCGGCGTTTAATGGTATGACTCAGGGCAACGAAACCAATCCAATCACGATCATGAATTTTTATGCGGATTTTGCCAATTCCACCCGCGACACTTATACTTGGAATGAAAGCATGGGTAATGCTTTTGATAAATTTACCGCCGGTTCGGTAGCCTTTTTCTTTGGGTATAGCTATCACGATGCCCAGATTAAGGCGCGGGCACCTCAGCTTAATTATGGTATTTTACCGATGTTACAGTTAAATTCAGATCAGCCGGTAAATGCGGCTAATTATTGGGTGCAATCGGTGGTGGGAAAATCAAAATATCAAAATGAAGCTTGGAATTTGGTGGATTATTTGACCCATTCTAAAGCCACCAAAGATTATTTGGACAAGACCGGTCGGCCGACCGCTTTACGGGCATATGTGGCCGCTCAAAATGAAATTCCAGAGTTAGCCCCGTTTGCTAGTCAGGTGTTGGTGGCGGAAAATTGGTATCGGGGTAGAAATTATGAAGCAGCGATGAAAGCGGTGAACGATATGATTCATCAATGGTTGGAAATTCCGACTAATACTCAAGATGTCAACGCCATGCAAAATGATATTTTAAATAAAGCAGCGGCTAAAGTGAATCAGACGCTTTAAAAATAAATATGTTTAAAGTAAAAAAGATATTTACAGCAGGATTTTTATCTATAATTTTGTTTTGTGGTAGTTTTTTGTTTGCTAATCAAGCTTTGGCGAGGGGTTGTGAAGAAATCGGTGGTACATGTTTGCCTGGAGATCAGTCCCAGGCAAATTATACAGAGTTTGGGGCTGGAACCTGTTTTAATCCTCAAGAAAAGTGTTTTTTCCCGAAACAATGTATTTGCTATACTGATTTAGGCCCCATAAGTCAGGCAGTGAACAGCGGGCAGGCAGTTGATTTTGCCACGGTGATTAATTCCGGATGTAATAATGCTCAAACATCCGGTGTTTGTGATCCAAAACAGGGAGCTTTGACTTACTCTAAATGTGACGAGTTAGACAACATTAATCTCTGTCAAGAATTTAAGACTAAGTGGGAGGATGAAAAAACTTCGTTGGCTGGTGGACAAGCTGCTCATCAGCAAAATTTAGGGGTTGTGGGGTCATTTTTTCCTGGCTGTGTAATTACTGATACGAATAAATTATCTCCGGAGTGTAAAAATGTTGGTATTTTTATAGAATTTGGTATAAATGTGGCGAAATTTTTGTTTGGAATTATTGGCGCCTTGGCTTTGGGGATGTTTGTATATGGCGGCTTCGTGTTAATTTTGTCTCAGGGTAATCCAGAAAAGGTAAAACAGGGCACCGGTATTATGATTGCGGCGGTAACAGGATTGGCAATTGCTTTTGGGGCGTATTTTTTAGTTAGATTTTTGAGTGGGGTAGTCGGGGTAACGACTACTTTACAATAAAATAGTATGTTTTTGAAAAAGATTGAAGTAACAATTTTTATTTTGATGTTATCATCTGTTTTTTTGTTTGCTGGTCAATCTAAAGCGTGGAGTTATACACAACAATCTAGAGAAAATTACGTCAATAATTTGAAAAACGAAACTTGTGCCGGGCAATGTCCGGGTTATTGCGACTGCAATATCACTAATCCAGAAACAGAGAAAAATGTCAATATAATTTTATATTCTGACAGAAAGGATTTTGTTTTATGGAGTTATTATCAAGCGGGAACAGGAGAAAGCAGTAATGGCATTACAGAAACAGGGTTTTTGACGGTAGACATTAGAAATAGCGAAAAAAATAAAAAATGTCAAACCTATTCTAAAGTGGTGTATGACGTACAGGGTTCGTCTATAATCGACAGGCTTGGCTTTACGGCGACCTGCTCTTTTCAGCCAGAAATGCGAGATTACTGTTGTTGTCAATTAACCACAGTTGGAAAGGAGACAAAAAATTATAGTTGCGAAGTGATGAAAGATTATTGGGGAGAAGAGAAACAATGTCGTGTTAAGCCCGGAGAGGTAAAAGAAATGCCGTCCGATGGCAATTGTTCTTCTTTAGAGACACAAGGGACGATTACTACTGATAATAAGACCGTTGTTGGCTTGAGCACAGAAGAATTATTAACTAAAGCCAAACAACTAAACCCAATGAATTTTGGTAACGCTCAAGATGTCGTGGGGCGTATCATAAATGCCATGTTGGCGTTTGTGGGCACAATTGCTTTTGTTTTTTACTTATACGCCGGATTTCTGTGGATGACAGCGGCCGGATCATCGGAGAGAATAGAATCTGCTAAAAAAATAATGCTTTGGACTACTTTGGGTTTGGTGATGATGTTTGCCAGTTATATTTTAGTAAACTTTTTGTTTAGCGACGTGGTCGGCAATTTATAGTTTATGAAAAAATATTTTTTAGTTTTATTTTTAGTATTTGGGTGTTTGGGTTTTGTTCAGGTGACGAGTGCCAAGGTTTGTATATGTCCCAGGGCACCTGATGACAAGGATATTTGTATAGAAGTTAATCAAGCAAATATCAGTAACTGTAGTGATTATTGCAAATTTTATGGTGTAGTAGGTTTTGATATTACTAAGTCTGCAGAAAATTGTAACCAAGTAGGAGGTATAATAGAGAAGACAATTCCAGCTTTGCCAGCTGGTCCAGTTGTTGATTCTGAACCAACTACCTGTATGTGTGATAGTAACAAGTGTGTCGGTCGTTTGCAAGGTAGGAATTGCCAAGATATGAGTAGCTTTTTGAATTTAAATTGTGCTTCTCAAGTTTGTAGTGTTAATTTTCAAGTAAGCGGAGGATATTTAGTGCCAGCTGGATCGGGTGGTTCATATAATCCATCTATCTCCAGTAGTGAGAAAACTGAAGATACCGCTGCAACCGACGCTCCGCGTGAAATAGATTGTCTTTGCGCTGGAGTGGTAAAAAAAGTGACAGCCACCGCTTGCCCAACTGGCTGTAATGAAGTGGTGACTCTAACCAACCCGTTGGGAGAGGGAAAAACCGATATTCCAACCATAATTGGTACTTTAATTAAGGGTGTAATGGGAGTTATGGGGGCGTTGGTTCTTTTAATGTTCGTTTGGGGTGGCTTTAATTGGCTCACCTCCGCCGGTAATCCGGAAAAAGTAAAAAAAGGCACCCAAACAATTATTTGGGCGGCGATCGGGGCGGTGTTGGCGATTTCTAGCTATGTAATTTTAAACACTATTTTGGGATTGTTTGCTGGTAATGTAAAATAAAAATTGATATAATAAATAAGTATGAAAAATAATCTTGGAAGGGGGGTGAATGTATGAAAAAAATGTTAGTAACTTTAGCTATGGCGTTGTTGGTGTTAGGCACCGCTACTCCAGCTTTAGCCGCTGTCGGCGGTACGATTGACACCTCTACTTTGGGGTTGCAATACGGCACCGAACTCGGTTTGGGCACTAGAGATATCCGCAGCACGGTTGCTTCCTTAATTAGAGCAGTCATGGGCCTTTTGGGTATCGTAGCCGTAGTAATCATTTTGTTCGGTGGTTTTAAATGGATGACCGCCGGTGGTAATGACGACCAAGTAGGTGAAGCTAAAAAATGGATTTTCTCCGGTATTATTGGTTTAGCTATCATTTTGTCCGCTTATGCGTTGGCAAGTTTCATTATCAACCAATTAGTGACCGCCACGACAACTGGCATATAAATTTATCTTCAACAGGGGGTTCGCGCGTGCAACCCTCTGTTGAATAAATTTTAAATCATGTGTTTAATTTTTGGAAAAAAATTTTAGTATCTATTATTCTGATCACCTCCTGTGTTTTTATTATGCCGGTGACGGCGTTGGCGGATAATTATGGTTTGGACGCCGCTCAGAAGGCAACGGGGGACACAGTGATTAAGGGGTCAGGGGATGCTAGTACCGATGTACCTCAATTGGTGGGTAAAATTATTAACGTTGGTTTGGGGCTTATTGGTATAGTTTTTTTTCTTTTAGTATTTTACGCTGGGGTTTTGTGGATGACCGCGTCCGGCGGCAAAGAGCAGATAGAGAAAGCAAAAAGTATTATGATTGCGGCTGTGGTGGGTTTAATAATAGTTATGGCGGCTTATGCCATTACTAATTTTGTGTTTACCAGCTTAGCTGTTGTTTAAAATTTTAACTGTGAAAAAGATTTTATTAGTAATTGGATTGTTTTTAACTTTAAATTTATTTTGGCTGGCACCGATTATGGCCAGTAATTATGGTTACGAAACCGCTAAAGGTGATTTGCCGGCGGCGGTGGCCGGGAATAGCGACGTGTATTCTTTGGTCGGTGGAATCATTCAGATTTTTTTAGGAGCGATTGGGATAGTATTTTTTATTTTAATGCTCTATGCCGGGATTAAATGGATGACAGCTAGGGGCAATCAGGAAGAAGCCGAAAAGGCCAAAGAGATTATTCAGGCGGCGATTATTGGATTGGTGATTATTTCCGCGGCTTATTCTATCACTAATTTTATATTTAGCGGGCTGCAAAGCGCAACAGATAGCCCGGAAGTCAGCTGTGCGGATATAACAGACAAAAATTACTGTCAACTCCCGCTGTGTAGTTGGAATACCCAGCAAAATAAATGCGAAATAGTAAATAAGTAATAAAATTTTTATGAAAAAATTTTTAATAACATTAGTTTTGTTTTGCTCATTACTTTGGCTGGCGCCGGCTTATGCTGATAATTTTTTGGGTAATGCCCAGGGAAATTTAGACCGGGCTGTGAGTGGTGTGGGTTTCCAAGAAGATATTACAGCTTCGGTGGGGAGCGTGGTTTCTGTGGCTTTATCTTTGGTGGGTACAATATTTTTTGTTTTGACTGTTTATGCCGGGTATTTATGGATGGCGGCAGGCGGTAATGAAGAAAATGTGGGAAAGGCCAAGAAAATTTTAACGGCGGCGGTGATTGGATTGGTGATTGTAATGTCTTCTTATGCGATTACTTATTTTGTGACGAACCAATTGGGTGGGGCGACAAACGGTCAGCCACCAGCAGCGAATGGAAATTAGTAAAATAGAATATATGTTCAAAACTATCTCTAAAATTTTTCTCTCTGGCTTGGTTAGTTTTTTGTTGGTGGGCAATGTTTTGGCTGTAGATATCAATCAATATACTGGCGTTGTGGCTGGTAAGAGTGGCTATAAAACTGATGGAGTGACCGCAACCACTTTATCTCAAACTGTTGGCTCAATTATTAAAGTCGCCCTGTCTTTAATCGGTACTATATTTTTGATTTTGACTATTTATGCTGGGTTTTTGTGGATGACTGCTGGGGGCAATGAAGAAAATGTAGAAAAAGCCACTAAAATTATTAAATTTGCAGTCGTTGGCTTAATTATTATTTTGGCCTCTTACAGTATTACTTGGTTTGTGATGAAAAATATCACCGGAGCGACTGCGCCACAAAACCAAGTGGGCGGTAGCGGTCAACAAAATTAAGATTGTGGTTTTTGGGGGTGTTAATTATTTATATATGAAGAAAATTTTTAGTGGTTTATTTATTTTGGCGGCTTTAGCCGGGCTTTTTACCGCTAGTCGTCCGATATGGGCATTTGATACCACTGGTTTACAAAATCAACTAGAGGCGGCTGGAGGGGCGTCTGGGGCTGGTTTTGGCAAGCCCACCGATCCTCGGGTGACTGCTTTTAAGATAATTAAAGTGGCGTTTTCATTTTTGGGCACAATTTTTATTTGTTTGACTTTATATGCCGGGTTTTTGTGGATGACTGCCGGGGGCAATGAAGACAATATGGAAAAAGCTAAAAAATTATTAACGCAAGCAGTAGTTGGTTTAATAATCATTTTATCCGCTTACAGTATCACCTTTTTGGCTTTTCGGGTCGCTTCAGGAGGAAGCACGGATGGGTCAGATCGTTGGCAGCCGACGTTTACTTGGTAAAAACAATAAACAAAAAGCCTCCGCTATTGGAGGCTTTATTTTTTTAGCACTTCTTTAATAATATGTTCGTTGACGTAGGGGTCTAATTGAGTTTTTTCAAGAAAATTTGGATTGTTTAGTATTTCGCGTAGGGTAATAATTAATTCTTCTTCAGTTTTGGCTTGGCGGCCAAAATTATTTTTTTCCAAGTATCTAACGTTGTCTTCTTCTTGGCCGGGAATGGGATCAATTAGTATCATCGGTTTTTGTAGGTAGAGACATTCGGTGGTAGTCATTCCACCCGGTTTGGTAATTACCACATCAGAAATCCTCATCCATTCGTCAATTTCTTTTGTAAATTGTAAAGGAATTATTTTTAGATTATCTTTGTGAGATAAACTGATTAATTTGGAATAAAGAGCGGGATTGTGTTGCCCGGCGATGGTCACTAAGTTGATTTGATTGAAGTTTTTGGCAATTTCTTCGGTCGTTTTTTCTAAATCAATCAAACCAAAACCGCCAGCCATCATCAATACCGTCGGCCAGTCATTTTTGATTTGAAATTTATTTTTTATTTCGGCAATATTTTTTTCTTGGAAAAAGTTTGGGCTGACGGGTAGACCAGTGACGACTATATTTTTGGCTTCCGGTTCTAACATTTTTTTGACTTCTTGGTTAGCAACAAAATATTTATTGACAAAAGGGGAAATCCATAAGCTGTGGGCAGTATAATCGGTGACCAACAAGTCGATGGGGGCTGTAGAATGATATTTTTTTAAAGCGGGTGGCACCAAAAAATGTGTGCAAACAATATGGTCGGGCGCGTAGTTTTCTACATAATCCGCCAATTTTTGAGTATTTAATTCAATTAAAAAATTTAATTTAGACAAGATTTTTAAGCGAGTTTTGCTATCAGAAACTCGATATAATGCTCCGTAAATTTTGGGTAAATGCTTAACCAAAGAAGCATAGCCGGTAGTGGCCGGAATCTTTAGAAGAAGAGATGAGTATCTGGCGATGTCCAAATGTTCTACTGTGCATTCCGGATGTTTTTCTGCACAGGTAGCACAAAGAGCTTCGGCCGCGCGAAGATGTCCCATTCCGGCAGAGCAGGAAATAAAAAGTATTTTTTTTCGTGAAGACATAATTGGGGTGG
>CAZEYR010000027.1:0-8124 GCA_964516735.1 uncultured Gammaproteobacteria bacterium | reverse complement strand
CCTCATCAATTTGTTGTTGTAAAGTAGAATCAGCTGAGGTCGGATTAAACCAAAAAAGAGAGATTATAAAAATCAAGGCAAAAAAATTTTTGTAATTTTTGCAGTAAGTCATGACTGTATTTTATCATAATAAAAAATCGAGGCCAAATGGTCTCGGTTGTTGTTTTTATTAGGCTCCGGGGCGGAGCACATACGCGGGTGCGTAGTGCTCCGCCCAAGAGGGGGTGGGGTCGCCAGAAAGGATGGCTACCCCACCCAGAGCTCCGAGTGACAGTGCAACTCGGAGCAGAAGGCTTCGTCGGCCTGGGGCGGGGCCGGGGGTTCCGGCTCGTCGCAGGCCTCCGAAGCGGCCTCGGAGTTGGGGACAAAAAAAACCGTCCCCGTCCCCGTGTAATCCCAAATGTCTTCTGATGACATGCTTTTTCTCCTTCTCCATAGGTCAGAATTCAGGTTTTACCTAAATTCTGACACAGTCAATCAATTGACTGTAAATAATAGTATATTTTGGCTAACTTGTCAATAGCCGGGCCAAATTTTATGTTTTCGGATCAAAATGGTTGTTAGTTATCCACATTTTTAGGCAAAAAATGTTGACCGGTGTGGATGAGTGGTATAAAATGGTATGTAGTGGAGAAAAGTGGGGAAAATTAAGACTAAAATGTTATGTTCATTGGCGAATATACCCACAACGTAGATGAAAAGGGGAGATTAGCCTTACCGGCTAAGTTTCGTCATGACCTAACAGACGGCGCGGTTGTTACTAGAGGGTTGGATAATTGTCTGTTTTTATACACCAAGAAAGAATGGGAGAAGTTGGCCGAGAAATTAGCTACTTTACCTATCAGCCAAGCCAACAGCCGCGCATTTTCCCGCTTGATGTTAGCTGGAGCGATGGACGTGGAATTAGACAAACAGGGGAGAGTAATCTTGCCGGAATATTTACGCCAATTTGCTAGCGTAAAAAAGACGGTGATTATCGCCGGCTTGTATAATCGTTTAGAAATTTGGGATGAAGAAAATTGGGAAAAATATAAATCACAAACCGAAGCCGAGAGCGGCGTAATTGCCGAAAGGATGGCGGAGCTCGGTGTTTAATCTAGAAAATATGTCCCGCCATATTCCGGTACTTTTGAAAGAAGTAGTAGATCTTTTACAGCTTAAACCAGGAGCGCAGGTAATCGACTGCACTTTAGGCGATGCCGGGCACAGCGAAGAAATTTTAGAAAAGATCTCGCCGGATGGTCGGTTGCTTGGTATTGATGCTGATGTAGAGTCGGTATTGCGTGCTAAAAGATTTTTATATCGTTTTGAAGATCGAGTCATTTTTGTCCGAGATAATTTTGTAAATTTAAAAAAAATTGTAGCCGAAAATAAATTTGTACCGGATGGAATTTTAATGGATTTGGGTTGGTCTAGCCCACAGTTCGCTGAACGTGGTCGGGGATTTAGCTTTGAAAAAGATGAGCCTTTGGATATGCGTTATGGCCAAAGTCAAGCAGTAAATCAAACCGCGGCTGATATATTAAACAGTTACGATTACGAAGACTTAGCCAAGATTTTTAAAAATTACGGCGAAGAAAATTTAAGTTCGGAAATTGCCGAAGAAATTATTGATAAAAGAAAAAGAAAAAAGTTTGCCACTACTAAAGAATTAACCGATGCTGTGTTGGAAGTTTATCGCCGGAAATTAAAAACCGACAAAGAAATTCCGTGGATTGGCGGAATACATCCGGCTACTAAAGTGTTTCAGGCCTTGCGGATCGCAGTAAATAAAGAATTGGATGTGTTGAAGGAAGTGCTGCCGCAAGCTATAGAAATTTTACCAATCGGTGGAAGATTGGCTGTGATTACCTTTCATTCTTTGGAAGATCGGGTAGTCAAACAATATTTTAAGAAATTAGAAAACAAACAAATAAAAATAATTAATAAGAAACCGGTCGTGGCGAGCGAAGAAGAATTAAGAAATAACCCGCGCGCTCGCAGTGCTAAATTAAGAGTAATAGAAAAATTTTAAATATGTCTATCAAACGACGCTTTGAAAATCAATATCGTAATTGTTTGAATGTTATCAGCAACCTCACATTGCCAAACTGGATGTGCGGTTCAAGTTTCCGAGTCGGCTTATTATTGTTTATTGTTTTGTTTGGGGCGGGTTACTTGACTAGAATTAGCGCTTTGGCGACTAGCGGTTACCAATTGCATGATTTAGAAAATAAAATCAGCGAATTAAATGCAAATATTCAAAAAAATCAAGTAAGAATTGCTGCTTATAGCTCAATATCCAGTATCGAAAGTCGTTTGCGGGGCACTAATATGGTAGCAGTAGCTGATATTGATCATCTAAGTTTAGGCGACGCCTTAGTCGCTAAACGATAAGACAAATTTTGTCACCTCGCCAATTGGCGAGGTTTTTATTTTTTGGTATAATGTAATTAAAGATAAAAGTTGGTTAAATACTAATTTTATGTATATTTTAATTTTGCAAAAGCTGATGCTGGATGCTTTGGTTGACTTGTTATATTTTCCGTTTTGGTGGTATGGGGGTGGTTCAAGACATGTTTTTAAAAAATGTTTGGAATATTTTAAACATGGTAATGAATTTTTAGCGCCGAGTTTATGGCTACAAAATATTTTTGTGCCCATGTTTGGGCAGTATGATTGGCAGGGGAGGATTATTAGTTTTTTTATGCGTTTGTTCCAAGTGGTGGTGCGATCCCTAGGCCTGTTTTTTTGGCTTTTGATTTGTTTAGCTTTGTTATTATTTTGGTTAGTCTTTCCGGTGATTATCATATATGGGATAATAATTTCTTTTAGAAAATAATTTTATGATTTTTGATAAAAAACCGGCCTTAAAATTATTGTCTTGCCAGACTTGTAAATCCACCCGTCGGACCAGTTTTGCTATTTGTTCAGATTGTTCCGGGATGAGTATCGGTCGGCAAGCCAGAGGGTGGTGGTTATATTGGAATTATCCACTAACCAGGTATCATTTGGCTTTACAAAAAGCTCGTCGTTTATTTAATAAAGTTCGTTTCATTACGGTAATTATCTTGGGGGTAAATTTTTGGTTTTGGTTTGGTTTGTTAGCTTACCGGGCGGGAGCTTTTGAAGGATTTTTTGGCAGCCAAACAGTAATAGTTAATCCTTTTATTATTTTTAACACCACTCAACAATTATTATTTTGGCTGGGTATTATTTGTTTTTGTTATGCTACTTATCGTTCAATAAAAGAAAGGGAATACAAGGGAGTTGTAGAGCACTATGATTATAAAAATAAGAAAGTTGAAGGTGAAGATCTAATGCCTGCGACTTGGGCGGAGGTAAAAAAAATTCCTAAACGTAAACGGCATAATATAGCCGACGCTTTTACTGCCGAGGCGTTGTCAGTATTGGGTGATGCTTATGACTTGGCTGATAAAAGCAATCATATTGCGGTTATGCCAGTGCATCTATTTTATGTTTTATTGGGTAATAATCGTATCAGTAATATTTTTATTCGGTTGGGAATTAGTACCAAAATAATGCAAAATCGTTTGGAATCATTATTTTCTGTTAGTGAAAAAACTAAAACTGCAGATTCTGCTTCTATGCCTTTGCCAGCTCTAGATTTTTGGCAAATTATTTTTCAATCTTATGATGAAGCCTATAATGCTCATCAAGATTATGTGAGTGTGACAGAATTATTATTAATTACCGTTCAAAATTCCGAACCGCTACAAGAGATTTTATATGACTTAGGGATAGATAAAAATAAACTGGTAAATGTGATAGAATGGGCGCGAATCAAAGAAAAATTATATCGTCAGTATATAAAGTTTAGAAAAGCGGCTGGCAGCCGTTCTAAGAGTGGTATGGACAAAGCCATGACTGCTCTGGCTACTCCATATCTAAATCAGTTTGGTGAAGATTTAACTCTGCTGGCGCAATTAGGCCGATTAAATCCGTGCGTGGCCAGAGAAAAAGAAATTGAAGAAGTGTTTAGAATTGTGGAAGGTGGCGGTCAGAATGTTATTTTAGTTGGTCAGCCGGGAGCTGGCAAGCGCAGCGTGATTGACGGTATTGCTGAAAAAATGATCGAAGAAGATGTTCCGCCTTCTTTGCGCGATAAACGTTTGGTGCAGTTGAGCGTCGCTTCGCTTTTGGCTGGTACTACTGCCAGTGGGGCAGTAGAGCGTTTAATCCATATTATGAATGAAATTGTTCGAGCTAGAAACGTAATCTTATTTATCAATAATTTACACGAATTAGTAGGAGTAGCAGCTGGAGGAGAAAAAAGCAGTTTGGACGTGGCGGATACTTTGGCAGAATATTTAAAAGGGAACAGATTTTTAACTTTAGCCACGACCGATGATGCCGAATACGCTCAACACATCTCTAATTCAGTGCTGAGTACAGTTTTTAGTAAAGTAGATGTAAAGGAAATGGAAGAAAACCAAGTCATTCAAGTATTACAAGAGCATGCCGGGGTTGTGGAATATAAACAGGGTGTATTTTTTGCTTATGATGCCATAGAAAAAGCCGTACAATTAGCTAAAAGATTTTTGCATGAAGTCTGTTTGCCGGGTAGCGCCTTGGAAATTATGAATGAGTCCGCGGTTTTTACTCACAGCAAAAAAGGTTCCAACAGTTTAGTGACCGGCGAAGAGGTGTCGCAGGTGGTGGCGGAAAAAACTAAAATTCCCGTGGCTTCTATTACCACAGATGAATCGGCTAAATTGTTGCGTTTGGAAGACGAAATGCATAAATGGATAGTGGGACAAGAGGAAGCAGTAGGCTTGGTAGCTAATGCGTTGCGTCGAGCTCGGGCGGAAATTCGGTCGTCTAAACGTCCGATTGCTAGCTTTTTATTCTTGGGGCCGACCGGTGTGGGTAAAACCGAATTAGCAAAAACTATCGCTCAGGTTTATTTTGGTGGCGAAGAACGGATGGTGCGTTTGGATATGAGTGAATACCAAGATAAAACCAGTATTTATCGTTTGATTGGCTCTCCGGGAGAAAAGGGGACAGGTATTTTAACTGAAGCCGTGCGCCGTAATCCGTTTAGTTTGGTGCTTTTGGACGAAATTGAAAAAGCCGATAAAGACGTAATTAATTTATTTTTGCAGGTGATGGATGACGGTCGTCTGACCGACAGTACCGGTCGAGTGGTAGATTTTACCAATGTTATTTTGGTGGTCACTTCTAACGCGGGCACCGCCTATGTACAAGAACAATTAAATTCCGGCATAGCTAGCGACTTGATTAAAGATCGATTGTTGCATGGAGAATTGAAACAATATTTCCGTCCGGAATTTTTAAATCGATTTGATGGAATTGTATTGTTTAAGTCTTTGGCCAGAGAAGATATTAAAAAGATCGCTGGTTTAATGTTAAAACAGGTGGCTAAAGACCTAGAGATTAAAGGTATTGAATTAGTGATTGAAGATATGGCTATAGAATTTTTAGCTGATGTGGGCTTTGATCCAGAATTTGGAGCTAGACCAATGCGAAGAGCGATACAAGAAAGAATCGAAAATAAGTTGGCAGAATTGTTAATTTCTGGTAAGTTGAGAAGGCGTGATTCTATAGTGATCGGAGCTGGAGGGGAAATTAGTGTAAGACCGGCTTAGTTATGATTTATTTTTTTCTGGCTTTTGGGTTGTCTTTATTGTTTACTTGGCTAGTAGGGAAAATAGCCAAGTATTTTGGAATTGTGGATCGACCAGACATAGAAAGGAAAAAACACAGTCGACCGGTGCCATTGTTAGGAGGGGTTGGTATTTTTTTAGCGTTTTGGCTAGTAACTGGTTATTTAGCTTGCTTCACTAATTTTTTTGAGCCGAATTTATCGGTAATTAAAATTGGTTGGGTATTTTTGGCTAGCGTACCGTTGCTTTTAATTGGATATTTTGATGATAAATATAAGGTACGGCCGTTATGGCGTTTGCTTATTAGTATTTTTTGTGTAGTGCTAGTAATTTTTGGGGGGGTGGGGCTGAATAAAATTACAAATCCGCTGGGCGGAGTATTGCCGGTAAGTTTTTGGCTATCTAATATTTTGGTTTTTTGCTGGGTGATGGGTATGATGTATACGGTAAAAATTTTAGATGGTTTGGATGGTTTGGCAACAGGTATCACGACGATTGGTTCTTTGATGATCTTTTTTATTGCCAACGGCGATCGTTGGCACCAACCAGATGTCGCTCTGTGGGCTTTGGTGCTGGCCGGAGCCTGCTTAGGATTTTTATTTTTTAATTTTTATCCGGCGAAGATTTTTTTGGGTGAAGGGGGAGGCTTATTTATCGGTTTTATGTTGGGAATTTTTTCAGTAATTGCTGGCGGTAAAATTGCTACTGCACTTTTGGTAATGGCCTTGCCGATTTTAGATTTGGCGAGAGTTTTAGCCACCAGATTTTATAAGGGTAGGAAAATTTGGACCGGAGATAGGGAGCATTTACATTATAAATTATTAGATTTTGGGCTGAGCCAAAGGCAAACGGTGTTACTATTTTATTTGATCGCTTTTGTTTTTGGAATCACTACTTTATTTTTACAAAGCGCACAAAAGATATTTGCTTTAATTTTTTTGTTGGTAATTATGTTGGGGGTGGGGATTAAGCTCGGACAAAAAAATAATTGATATGTCTGAAACAAAACAAATTAAAAAGTGGCATTGGATAGTTTTATTAGTGATTGTTCTGCTGGCTGTGGTTAGTAAATTTTATGCGATGTATTGGCCAAAGGCAGAAATTAAAATTGCCGGACAAGAAATTAAGGTGATTTTGGCGGATAATCAAAAGCATCGTATTAAGGGTTTGGCTGGGCGGGATAATTTAGGAGAATATGGTGCAATGTTATTTGTTTACTCTGATTTATCGCAGCATGGCATGTCTCTCTCTGGAGTAAAGTTTCCAGTGGATATAATTTGGATTAATGGTCGGGAAATAGTAGATATAGCACCAAGTTTATGGCCGACGGATCAGACTTTGCCATATTTCGCTCGGGGTGAATCTAATTTGGTGTTGGAATTACCGGCGGGATTCGTGGAAAAAAATAAAATAAAAATTGGAGATAGTGTAGAAATTAAAAAATAGTAGGGTCCCAAGGTACTTAATCGGCCGTATGAAACGGTCGTCTTTCCCTTGGGTGGCCCTGTGTTCCGGTGATTGTTATTCGCGGGAGCGGGAGGGAGTGATCAGGTAGCTGTCCGGGTGGTTGAGGCGGGTGAGCAGGGCGAAGGTGTCACCGTTGCGCAGTTCACCGTCGCTCATCACCACGGCGATTCCACAGCCGGTGTGCGGGTCGTTGACCAGCAGGCAGTCGCCTTCCTGGCCGACGATGTCCCACCGGTTGCCAGTGGAGTCCACGAACCAGTCACCTTCCTTCGCCTTGTTGATTTCCATTTCCGTGATCATTTTCTTCTCCTTCCTTTGGCCAGAAATTGGCCAAAACACAGGGGGTTCGGCTCAATTAATAGCTTATTTAGGCCTTTTTGTCAACACCACATCGCGCCCCGCCACCCCGCTTTCTCCGGCTTTATCTTTAAGATCCAGTCGAACATGGACCCTAAGCACCGCGACCAGATCGCCTTTTTGCGTGTCTGCTCCGGGGTTTTCACGCGCGACATGAAGGTCTTTCACCCGCGCACCGGCAAATCGCTGCGGCTCGCCAGTTCGCATCGCGTCTTCGGCCGCGACCGCGAAACCGTGGACACCGCCTATCCCGGCGATGTGATCGGGCTGGTCGGGCACGGCGTGTTCGGCATCGGCGACACGCTGTCGGAAGAGGAAGGCCTCGCTTTCGACCCGCTGCCGCAATTCCCGCCCGAATGTTTTGCCCTGCTGCACAACCCGGCCAGTTCCGCCTACAAACGTTTCCGTACGGGCTTGGAGCACCTGCTGCAGGAGGGTGCCGTGCAAGCCTTCTCCCTGACGGATTCGGTGCAGAACATTCCCCTTCTCGGCGCCGTGGGCGTGTTGCAGTTCGATGTGCTGCAATACCGTCTTGAAAGCGAATATGGCGCGGCCTCGCGACTTGAGCCGATGCCCTGGCGTGTCATCCGCTGGGTCCATCCTGAGGACATCGGGCAGGCCGCCATCCGCGACAGAAAGTTGCCGACGGGCTGCCGGCTCGCGACAGATGCCG
>CAZEYR010000026.1:0-8144 GCA_964516735.1 uncultured Gammaproteobacteria bacterium | reverse complement strand
TTTCAGCAGTAAAAGAAAAAATAGTAAGCGGTACGGCTTTACTATTTTAGACAACATTAAAATTTTATTATAAAATATTAAAAAATAAAATTGAAGCGGTAGAGTTGTAACAACCTAGCTGAACTAGTAGAAAAGCATCTCTAATCGGGATGTTTTTGTTTTTTGGATTGACATTTGGCATTTTGAACGTTATAATGGCCTGTCCGAATACATGGGGTATTCGGGTTTGACTGAGGAGGCCGCGGTGAAACGTAGAGTTAGAGAATTGTTTGGTGGCACCACCAATCAGTGCGCCAGTCGTCTTCTGCAGAACAGGACTTTTCTGTATAAGGAGGGTGTGCTTTGTGGGGATGATACTTGCTGTCCCGCTGCCAAGCGGGCACTCGGTTACTACATCGCGGCGGACAGCTGTGGTAGCGGGTCGGATTTTCCTAATTGTGGCAAGACCCAGTTGGAGGCTGTCCTTTTGTCCAAGAGTTTGGAACTCTTGCAGGACAAAAGCATCCCGGAGTTGGATCGTCTACTTGTGGCAGCTGTGATTAATGCCCGGCTTTACCAGATCGGAGCCGAGGTGGCCACTGGTAAAGAACCTAGTTTCTTCCCAGTGTTCGACGAGGCCGACTACCTCGAGATCATCCGGGTTCTCACCGCGCTCGACTGTCCGTTGCACATGGAGTGCCGGCAGTGGCTGGCCAAGCGCTACCGGTGGGAAGGCCGCGTAGACGAAGCAGAAAACATCCTCCCGCCCACCCTCGCCTAGTTCTTTCCTGCCGTTCGATCAAAAATCAACGGTACCCGCCGCATAGTTTCCCCATGAATCTCTGCGGCTGTACCAAAAAAGCATCACATTGGTGGTGCTTTTTTGTTTCTTTACAAAAACCGCCCCTATGGTAAGATAAATGGTGCTTAATTAAGCGATTTTTAATTATATGCCAACCATAAATTTAGACAATTTAGAGGAAATTAAAAAATTGGACTCCAAGGACATGCTTGGCAGTTTAAATTTACTATCCAAGCAAATTGACCAGATTTTGAAACAATCCGTTGGTTTTAAAGCCCCAGTCAACTATAAGAAAGTACAAAATTTGGTAGTGGCCGGAATGGGCGGGTCTACTTTGGGTGCACATATTATTAAAAGTTTATTTTTTTCTGAATTAAAAATCCCGGTAGAAATTGTAAACAGTTATCATTTGCCGGCTTATGTAAATAGCAAAACTTTAGTGTTGGTTTCTAGCTATTCTGGCACTACTGAAGAATCTATAGCTTGCTTTAAAGAAGCTAAAATAAAAAAAGCAAAAATTTTGGTAATCGCTGCCGGTGGCGCTTTGGCTGATTTGGCCCAAAAAAATAAATTGCCTAGTTTAATTTTTTCTACAGAAAATAATCCTTGCGGTTCACCGCGTATGGGTTTGGGTTATTCTATTTTTGGGCAAATTATTTTACTATCTAAAATTGGTTTATTGAAAGTTTCCAACGCGCAAATTAAACAAGCTGTTAAGATTATAGAAAAATATACAAAATTATTTGGTGCAGAAAATCCGCAAGAAAAAAATTTGGCCAAGCAATTGGCTGGAAAACTTGGCGAGCGCAGTGTTTGGTATGTTGCCTCCGAGCACTTGGCCGGTAATGCCCACACCGGCGCCAATCAAATCAATGAAAACGCCAAACGTTTTGCCGGATATTTTTTGGTGCCCGAGCTAAATCATCATTTGATGGAAGGTTTGTTAAATCCGGTTAGTAATAAACAAGAATTGGCTTTTGTGCTTTTAGAATCTAAAAAATACGACGCGCGTGTGCAAAAGAGATACGAAATTACCAAACAGATTTTAGAAAAAAATAATTTATTTTTTGTAAATTACGAATGTCAGGAAAAAGATAAATTAGCTCAAGTCGGGGAGATGTTAGTATTTACTAGTTTTGTTAGTTTTTATTTAGCCATGTTGGCAGGGATTGATCCGACCGCCATTCCATTTGTGGATTTTTTTAAAGCCCAACTAAAAAAATAATATGCAATTGTCGGTTATTACCGTTTCTTGGAATTCAGAAAAATTAATTGGTGAACAGATTGAATCGGTGCAAAAAGGCTGCCGCGGTATTTCTTTTGAGGAGATTGTGGTAGATAATGCTTCTAAAGATAAAACTGCAGAATTGATTGAAACAAAATATCCGCACGTGAAATTGATAAAAAACACGGAAAATAAAGGGTTTGGTTTTGCAAATAATCAGGGTGCAAAAATCGCTCAAGGTGAATATTTTTTATTTTTGAATCCGGATATGCGCGTGGAGGCTGGGAGCCTAGATACAATGTTAGATTGGATGAAAAAACATCCGGACGTAGGGTTGGCTAGCTGTAAATTGGTAGATGAAAATGGAAAATTAAATGAAGACGCTCGACCAAGAAGATTTCCTAGTATTTTGGATCAGTTGGTTTTGATTTTAAAAATTCCACATGTTTTTCCGGCTGTCTTGAATCGCTATATGTTTAAGGGGTTTGATGCGGACAAAGAGCAAGAAGTGGATTCGGTGCGGGGCTCGTTTATGATCATGCCGAGAAAAGTTTATGAAAAATTGGGTTGGGTATTTGACCCGAGATATTATTTTTGGTTTGAAGATGTAGATATTTGTAAAGAAGTGAAAAAAATGGGGCTGAAAGTCGTGCATACGCCGATCATTACCTGTGTGGATTATGTTGGGCAGAGTTTTAAACAACGCACCACACTTTGGAAACAAAAACAATTTACTAAAAGCATGTTGCAATATTTTCAAAAATGGGAGCCGTGGTATAAGTGGATGTGGATTGCGACGGCTCGACCGATTGGTATTGCGATGGCTTGGGTAAATGATAAGTTGAAAAAATAATATGAAACTCACCGTACACTTAATTTCTTGGAACGGCGAAAAATATATTCCATATTTATTTGCCTCATTGCGCCAACAAACTTTTAAAGATTGGTCGCTTTTGGTGGTGGACAATGCGTCCAAAGACGGTACTGTGTCCAAAATAAAAAAAGAATTGGAAAATTTTCCGGTGGAATATAAAATTATTGAAAACAAAGAAAATTTAGGTTTTTCTCCGGGGCATAATCAGGCTTATCGTGACACTAACGGCGAATATTTTTTGATTTTGAATCAAGATATGTATTTATCGCCGGATTGTTTAGAAAAAATGGTGGAATATTTAGCTAAAAATTTAGATGTCGCCGCAGTGTCGCCGAGACTTATGCGTTGGGATTTTGCCAAAGTGGGGGAGGGTTTAGAAAAAAGTTTGAGCGATCAAGTAGACTCTCTAGGTTTAAAGATTTTTAGAAATCGTCGGGTGGTTGAGCAATACACTGCTGAAAAATGGTCAGAAATAAAAAATAAATTGGAAAAAACCGGTGATGTTTTGTCTGTCTTTGGTGTGTCCGGCGCCTTTCCGATGTTCCGTCGTTCGGCAATCAAAGCCGTAGAATTTGCCGGTGGTCAATTTTTAGATGAAGCCTATCATTCTTATAAAGAAGATGTGGATTTGGCCTATCGCTTGGCTGAAGCCGGCTTTAAGGCTCACGTACTTTTGGATACTGTGGCCCACCACGACCGTTCAGCCGTTGGCTTAAAAGATCTGGATGATCGGGCGGCCATTGCTAATCATCAAAGCCAGTCGGAATGGGTGAAGTATCATAGCTATAAAAATCACCTGCGCACTTTGATCAAAAATGAGTATTGGCAGAATTTTATCCTTGATTTTCCGTGGATTTTGTGGTATGAGTTAAAGAAATTAGGTTATTTGGCCTTGTTTGATCATAAGGCGTTATCCGGGCTAAGAGAGCTCTGGAAAACTAGGCAAGACCTATTAAATAAGCGAAAATTAGTTAATTCCTATAAAAAAGTCACCTGGCAAGATTTAAGACAGTGGTGGAAGTAATATATGAAGGATTTGAATATAGTTTTGTTGAATTATTTGTCTAGAGATAACACTATAAGAGCCGTTGAATCAATAATTAAAGATTTAAACAGCTGTCCTTTTGATGTCCAAATTACCGTAGCGGATAATTCGGAAAATAAAGATGGCGTTAAAGAATTAATTGCGGAAAAATTTCCGCAGGTGGATTTTATAGATTGTCGCGGTAATATCGGTTTTGGAGCTGGTTGTAATTTAGGTTTTTTTAACACCAAAGCTAGATATTATTGCACCCTAAATTCAGATATAATAATTCTAGAAAATTCTAAAACGGTTGAGCGAATGATCCACTTTATGGATGCCAATCCCCATGTTGGTATAGTGGGACCGAAACTGTTAAATTTGGATGGCAGTTTGCAATATTCTTGTTATCGTTTTGATTTGTGGTCAATTTTGATCAAGCCATTTAAACAAATTGGCTTAGATAAAAAATTTAAATGGGCCGGTAAGTTAGCTGATCGTTTGCAGATGAAAGAGTTTGATCACAACGAAACCATGCCGGTAGATTGGGTGATGGGTTCAGCCATGTTCGTCAGAAAAGAAGCGACTGATCAGACGGGGTTTTTTGACGATCGATATTTTATGTATATGGAAGATTCAGATTGGTGCCGCGAGATGTGGGAGAAAAATTGGTTAGTATATTATGTGCATGATATTATATTGATTCACGGGCATGCCAGAGATTCGGCAAAAGTGCCTGGTGCTTTTAAAGCTTTGTTTAAAAATAAATTAGCCAGAATTCATCTGAAGAGTTGGATGCAATATTTGTGGAAATGGAAAAATAATTTCAAACATTATGTCGCCTAAAGTCGCCATAATTTATTTGTCATTTCATTGTGAGCCGTATATCACGGACGTAGTTTCGGCTTTAAAAAAAATGACTTATCAAAAAGAGAACGTAGAGCTGGTTATTGTGGACAACCCACATCCACAATATGGGTCGTCGGTGCGGTTTCTGGAAGAAAATGTATTGCCTCTTTCTGGAAAAGATTTGCCTCATATTACTTTATTACCCCAAGCATTAAATTTAGGTTTTTCTGTAGGTAATAATGTCGGAATTCAATGGGCGCTTGATCACGGATTTGATTACGTTTATCTTCATAATAATGATGGTTTTGTGCGGTCAGATTTTTTAGAGCCTCTTGTGGAAACAATGGAGAAAGATAAAATTATTGGTGCCGCTCAGTCTTTAATATTGCTTCATCCGGAAACTGATTTACTAAATAGTTCGGGTAATTCTTTTAGTTATTTAGGAATTGGTTTTTGTAATAATTTACGGGTGAAAAAAGAGAATATAAAAGTGCCAGCCGTAGCCGAAACAGCCTATGCGAGCGGGGCGGCTATTATGATGCGCGCGGATTTATTAAAAGAATTTGGCGTTTGGGATAATGATTTCTTTTTGTATCACGAAGATATTGAATATAGTTTTCGTTTGCGCGCCGCGGGGTATAAAATTGTGGTGGTGCGCGACTCGGTGTTTTATCATAAATACGCTTTTTCTCGCAATAAAGAAAAATTTTATTATATTGAAAGAAATCGTGTGGGGGTGATGCTGATGTTTTTTAAATGGCCGACGCTGGCTTTATTTTTACCAGTAGCTTTGGCTTTGGAAATTGGGCTGTTGTTATTTTCTTGGAAGAGTGGTTGGTTGGACGAAAAAATTAAAAGCTATAAATATTGGACGAAATTAGAAAATATTAAATTTTGGTATGGTAAGAGGCTGAAAATTCAAAAGATAAAAAAAATAAAAGATGCGGAAATGATTAAAACTTTTGTGGGCAAGGTAGTGTTTGATGAAAAGAGTATTGATAACCCGCTTTTGAAATATGTTGGTAATCCGTTGATGGAAATTTATTGGCAAATTGTAAAGAGAATTATTGTTTGGTAATTATGAAAAAAATTCGTAAGGCTATTTTAACCGGTGGAGGAAGAGCAACTCGGTTGCGTCCGGTCACGAGTACAATCAATAAGCATCTGATTCCTTTGGCTAATAAGCCGATGATTTTTCATGCTATCCAAAAGGCGGTAGATGCTGGTGTGGAAGAAATTTATATCAACACCAACCCGGGAGAAACGGAAATTCAAAAATATGTTGGCGACGGCGGGCATTGGGGAATCAAGATTCATTTTTTTGAACAAACCGGCGGTCCGCAAGGCATTGCTCATGTGGTAAACGAAGCTCAAAAATTTATTGGTGATGAGCCGTTTATGTTTTATTTATCGGATAATGTTATTTTGGGAGATTTGAAACAGTTTGTTGAAGATTTTTCTAAGAATGACTATGATGCGATGTTGTCTTTGGCCAAAGTACCAGATCCACAACGTTTTGGTGTGCCGGTTTTTGATAATAGTAAATTGGTGGACGTAGTAGAAAAGCCACAAAATCCAGCTAGTGATTTTGCGGTAACAGGTATTTATTTATATGGCCCAAAAGTATTTTTTGAGACTTATAAAAAAATTAGTAAAAGCGCGCGTGGCGAATATGAAATTTCTAGCATTCATTCTTATTTTCTAAAAAATAATTTTAAAGTTGGATACAAAGAAATTACTGGTTGGTGGAAAGACACTGGCCAACCCAAAGATCTAATTTTGGCCAACAAACTTTTGTTAGACGTGATGGAAGAAAAAGAATTTAAAATTGCCGGACAGGTTGATTCGAGCGCTCAAATTTCTGGAAAAGTAAAAATTGGCGCCGGTACGACGGTTGGTCCGAATGTAAAAATAATTGGCCCTGTGATTATTGGAGAAAATTGTAGTTTAGAAAAATGTATAATTGGTCCGCACGTGACAATTGGGGTAGGCTCGGAAATTAAAAATAGTATAATTTTAGAATCAATTATTTTTGGCGGTTGTCAAATTGACTGTCCTTTTAAAATTACTGAGAGTATCCTAGGCGAAAAGATTGTGATCAAAAAACATCCGGAAAATTTGCACCGATTAGTACTGGGGGATCAGACGATTTTGGAAGTTTAGTTGAAGACCAATTTTTCCGCGCTATAGATATTTTTAGTATTATAATGTTCGGAAAAATTAAGAGCCTTGCCGCCAGCCAAGTAGGGATCATGCATAATATAATCTCCATCTTCACCACTAACCAAGACTATAAAATGTGTCCCGCTATTCATTTTTAATCCAGCGATGATCGGGGTACCAACAGCTAATGTTTTATCTATGTTGGCCGGTATTCTAGTAGCGGTGATCCCGCCAGCAGTGATAGTTTTCATTAAAAAAGCTTTATAATATATAGCAAAATTATCTTCGTTGGCATTGATGGTAGTCGGAGTAATATTTTTATAGCCATAATGTGTCAAAACCATGGCCACCGAGGTAACCAGACAGCCGTCGCTGGCCAGTGTATATTCCGTACCATTCAATGGCTGGGCTCCCCATAAAGAATCTCGCTGATTGTAATAACATCCCCAACTGTCGCAAATAGTCTGGTTGGATAATAATTTTGCCCCACCGGCATTTTTGGTAAAGTCGGAAAAACTTTTTAATTGTGCCTTGGCGTCAGATAATAGTTTTTGGTAGTTTGCTTCTTTATTTTTTGTTTCAGCTAAGAGCTGATTTTTTGTTTTTACCGTTGTGGCTAGTGTTTGTTTTTGGGCAATCAAGGTTTTGTTTTGTTGCGACAGCTCCTTCTTTTTTTGTTCGGTCGCTGTTTGCCGATCGGTGAGTGCGATCTTCTCGTTTTTAAGATTCTGTAGATTTTCTTCAAAAGATTTTTGTAATTGTATATTATCGCCGATATTCTGCCAGAATTCCGCCAGACTATCAGCGGCAAACAGTTGATATAAAACACTTTGGCTTTCGGATTGGTTTAGTTCTTTTATACTGGTCAATAAATTTTTTCGGTATTCCTCTATAGATTGTTTGGTGGTAGTAATCTGCGTACCAAGTTGTTTGAGCCGCAATTCAGTAGCTTTAATTTTTTGTTGAGTGGCAGAAATTTGAGTTTCTACTTTAATTTTTTGCAAATCTAAACTTTTTATGGCGGACTGTAAAGTTTTTTTCTCCGTACCGGCTTTGGCTAGTTGGT
This sequence comes from uncultured Gammaproteobacteria bacterium, assembly GCA_964516735.1. Lineage (GTDB taxonomy): Bacteria > Patescibacteriota > Patescibacteriia > Magasanikbacterales > GWA2-37-8 > JAHJCN01. The sequence continues at coordinate 165 of CAZEYR010000026.1, read as the reverse complement.
TTTGATATTCGGAAATTTTTTGGTTGAGAAGGGAAATCTGATTATTAGCTTCATTAATCTGTTGTTGCAGTGTAGAGTCGGCCATGGCTGGATTAAACAAAAAAAGCGAAATTATAAAAATCAGGACAAAAAAATTTTTGTATTTATTATGATAAAACATAGTTT
>CAZEYR010000025.1:0-8992 GCA_964516735.1 uncultured Gammaproteobacteria bacterium | reverse complement strand
TAAGAAAATTTTTCCACCATGCTTTCCAAATTTGCCTCCAAAAAATTTCGTCTAATGGGTCGCGGGTATGCGACAGTCCCGCCTGAGCACGACCTTCGTGGTCGGGCGGGATTTCGCATACCCGCAGTTCGGCGATGTCGCTCGCGCGACGAGCCGAACAAGGGCACAGCCCGCGACCCATTCGGCAAAATAGCGAGCATAGCGAGCGATTTTGCCGAACTACCTTTATACCAACCAGTTTAATTTTTGGCTAAAACATGATAAAATAATTTTGTTACCATGTAATCATAATGGAGGTATGAATACATCTTACCAAATAAATAAAAAAACTACAATTCAAGCTAGGGATCCTATTTATAATTTAGAAAGAGAGTTAAAAATATGCGGTTTTAGCCAAAAAACTGTAAAATCTTATCTATCTTACAATGAAGCATTTATTGGTTTTATCGGTAAAAGTCCAAAAAATGTTTGTGGAAATGATGTTAAAAAGTATTTAGAATATCTGGCTGATAAAGGATTATCAGCCTCCACTATGAATGTGGCTATCAATGCCCTTAATTTCTTTTTTACTAAAATTTTGCATCGTAAATTTTTTTTGCATATTCCGCATGTTAAAAAAGAAAAAACTCTGCCAACCGTTTTGTCTAAAGAAGAAGTCAAGAGAATGTTAAATGTTTTAGAAAATGTGAAACATCGCACAATTTTAAGTTTATTATATGGCACCGGTGTGCGAGTAGGGGAATTGGTGCGAATTAAGATGCGAGATATTGACTTGGACAGGATGGTTTTAAACGTACGTCAAGGAAAAGGTAAAAAAGATCGAGTCACTATTTTGCCAGCCTCTTTAAAAGAGATTTTAATTATACAAAATCGCCTAAAACAGCCGGTTGATTTTCTTTTTACCAATGGGCGTGGCGACCGACTAACCGAAGCCACTATCCAGAAAATCGTCTGGTCGGCGGCGGTTAAAGCCGGGGTTAAGAAAATAGTTTCGCCACATACTTTACGCCATAGTTTTGCTACGCATTTATTAGAAAACGGTACGGATATTAGGTATATACAAGAGCTCTTGGGTCATGCTAAACTACAAACGACGCAAATTTATACTCATGTTGCTAGAAATAATTTACAAGATATTACTAGTCCACTAGATATATGAGAATTCACATCTCAAAAAACAAAGTTTCCGACCCGGTGTTTTTTATTCGTCGTTGCGGTTATGGCCAGGTGTTTGATCGCCGATCTGGTGAAACCAGCTATGCTAAACGCTTGCATGGCGATCTTTATCCGCGTTTTCATGTGTATATAAAAGACGAAGGAGAAAATTTTGTGTTTAACCTTCATTTAGATCAGCGAGCAACCAGATACGAGGGGGTGACCGCTCATTCCGGCGAATACGACGGCCCAGTAGTGGAAAAAGAAAGGGAGAGAATCGTGGGGCTGGCTGGTTGACAAAATGGCTAAAATATGCTATATTATAGCTGTTTATAGCGGATGGTCGCCAGTCTAACGACTGGAGGAAAGTCCGAACGTCTATCTAGCTTGTCTAGATAAAGTGGTAGTGGGTAACGCCCACCTTTTCTACTGCGAGGTAGAAAACGGGATAGCGGCACAGAGACAATACTAGCCCGCAAGGGTAAAAGGTGAAAAGTGTATGGAGGTTTTGGAGCTTAAGACCAAAGCCACTATACTCCGTCCGTCGCAAGACGGACTGGTGCCAAGCCCTACCTGACGCAAGAGCAGTGTTTCCTCGCAAGAGGATCCAAAAAGTTCGCTCGCTAAGATCGGCCAAGTAATTGGTCGGCCAGAGAAATGACCGTCACGTTTGCCCCTTCGGTCAAACGGACAAAATTCGGCTTATAGCTATAAACTAAAAACACCCCGCGAAAGCGAGGTGTTTTGTTTGTATTTTTAGAAAGTTAGTTTGTCGATTTTAACCAATTTTGCCTCAGTCTCGTTTCTCTTTTTTAATTCTACACTATTTTCGGCTAAAGTTTTTTTGGAAATTACTACACGATAAGGAATGCCAATCAAATCCGCATCGCCTAATTTGGCACCAGCGGAAATTCCGTCACGATCATCAAATAATACTTCTACGCCTTTGGCGGTTAAGTCGCGATAGGTTTTTTCTGCCATTTCTTTGGTCTCGGCCTCTTTGCCTAAGTGGGTTAAGTGTACTTTAAACGGAGCAACATTTTCTGGCCAGATAATGCCTTTGTCGTCGTGAAAGATTTCTACCAAAGCACCCATTAAACGAGAAATACCAATACCATAACAGCCCATTTCTACTAATTTTTCTTGGTCATTTTCATCATGGTAAACAAAGTTGAGAGGTTTGGAATATTTAGTGCGTAGTTTAAAAATATTACCTACTTCGATGGATTTTTTTTCTGCTAGTTCAGTATTACCACAGGTTGGACACTTATTTTGTTCATCGTACAATTCTTTATTGACGGCCAAATGGCATTTTTCACAGACGTAAATTGTGTCTTCTCCGACTTCGGATAAAGTTTGGAATTCATGAGAATATTTACTAAACACCCCGCCAGAAGCGTAAGTAAAAAGGGTGATATCGCCTAGGCCTAATCTTTCATAAACTTTGTGGTAGGCGCTGCGAGCTTTTTCATAATAGGTGTCTAAATCAGCTTCGGTAGTATGAAAAGAATACATATCTTTCATATTGAATTCGCGTCCGCGCAATAATCCGGATTTGGCGCGCGGCTCATTGCGATATTTATTTTGAAACTGATAAGCCACCAAAGGTAAATCACGATAAGAGAAAGTGTATTTTTGGACAAGAGGAGTAACAATTTCTTCGTGGGTTGGATTCAATACTAATTTTGATCCGCCTTCGCCTTCGGTGTAATAGAAAATGTCGTTCATACTTTGATCGCGACCGGTTTTAATATAGTTTTCTAGTAAAGTTAATGCCGGCATCAAAATTTCATTTCCGTTCACGGCATTCATTTCTTCACGGACGATGTTTTGGATTTTATTTAAAGTACGCAAACCTAAAGGTAAATAATTGTATATCCCAGCCATTTGTTTAGAGATGTAACCAGCTTGAGTAAGCAGGCGGGCGTTTACACTATCATCAGCTGGTTGGGTTTTGCTGGTTTTTCCGAAGAGTTTGGAATATAACATAAAATTAGGTCAATTTAACCTTCTTATCTTAACAAATTCAAGGTTTTTTGTAAATTACACCTCAATCACCACCGGCAACACCATCGGGCGTTTTTCGGTCTTAGTGAAAAGGAATTGGCCAACATAGTCGCGGATTTTATTGCGGATATAGTTGGTGTCCGCCCAAGATAATGGGTCAGAATCAATCACGATTTTCTTCACTCGATGACGCAGATCTTCAATTAATTCTTTATTTTCTTTGAGGAAGACAAAGCCGCGAGAAATAATATCCGGATTTTGGATTAGGCGACCAGTTTTAGTGTCAACCGTGGCAATCACCACAATCATGCCATCTTCGGCTAAAACTTGGCGGTCACGCAGGACAATGTTGGTTTCGTCAGATACGCCTAAACCATCTACGAAGACATAATCAGCTGGGATTTTGTTTTTGGTCAAAACACCTTGTCCGGCTTTGAATTCTATAACCTGACCATTTTCTGCGATAAAGATATTTTCTTTTGGAAAACCCATAGAAGTCGCCACTTTAGCATTGTAATGCAACAAAAAGTGATTGCCTTCAATTGGAATAAAATATTTTGGATTCAAAAGACGTAACATTAATTTGACATCTTCAGCTTTGGCATGGCCACCGGCGTGAACGTCCATCATTTGATAATGGATTACTTCAGCGCCTTTTTTAAACAAAGTATCTTTGAGGCGTTGTACGGTACGTTCGTTGCCCGGAATTACTGAAGAGGAAAAGACGACCGTGTCGCCGGCGTGTAATTTAATCTCACGGTGTTCGCCATTGGCAATGCGCATTAGAGAGGCGTTTTTTTCGCCTTGCGCGCCAGTACAAATTACCACGACTTTGTTGTCTGGGTAGTCGTTGACGTTGCGCATGTCAATTAAAGTTTTGGGGTTGAATTTCATATAACCCAATTCTTTAGCGATATCGACATTGCTTTTCATACTGAAACCGCCCAAAGCGACAATTTTGCCGTGACGTTCGGAAATTTCTATGATTTGTTTGATACGAGACAACATTGAAGCAAAGGTGCCGATAATCAAACGACCGGGGGCTTTTACGATAATTTCTTCCAAATTGGTACCAATTTCCGATTCAGATAATTGATGGCCGGATTGACTAGCGTTGGTGGAGTCGCTCATCAAAGCTATTACTCCTTCGCTACCAATGCGGGCAATTTTTTGTAAATCCACTGGATCTTCGCCAACTGGTTGGTAGTCAAATTTCCAGTCACCGGTATGTACTATCACGCCCTCTGGAGTCCGGATAACCACGCCCATAGAATCCGGGATATTGTGATTAAGGTGAAAAAATTCCAATTCAAAATTACCTAAACGTAATTTATCTTCCAGTTTAATGTTGTGGATATTGAGAGGTTTTAAATCTTTGTAGTCTTCTTGACGTTTTTTAATAACGCCGTTGGTCAAAGGCAAGCCATACATCGGAGGATAGCCTAAAGCTGGTATCAAATGAGGAATACCCCCGATATGATCATAATGAGCATGAGTAATAATTACGCCGCGGATATTTTTTTCTTTTCCTTTGAGATAAGACATGTTTGGAATGATATAATCAATACCCGGCATGTCTTCTTCGGGAAATTGTAAACCCATGTCGATAATGATAATATCGCCGTCATATTCAAAAAGAGTGCAGTTGCGACCTACTTCTTCCAAACCGCCCAAAACCATAATTTTTAATTTGGTGTCGCTAGTGCGAAAACGAGAAAAAGAAGGGCGAGGAGTCTGGCCAAAAGATGTTGGGCGGATCGAAGTTGCCCTTTGATGAGGGATATATTTGTTAGTCGCTAACCCCGGTTTGTCGTGGGTGCGATAAACTCGACGTTGTCTGGGCGTTCGAGTGTTGGCAAACCGATCTCGAGGAGTCGGCGTGACATTAGTTGTCGGTTTAATCATAAATAAAAATAGAAGTTAAAAACTTAATTTTAAATTAATAAAAGAGAAGTTTTTTAAATAAATTGTGGACGAGGAGGGACTCGAACCCTCAAGGATTGCTCCATACGCTTCTGAGACGTACGCGTATACCAGTTCCGCCACTCGTCCGTCGGTTGGATTATTTCCAACCCCATTTGGTTTTGATGTACCAATTACCCATGTCTTGAAATCTGTCGGTTGGAGATAAAATTTTACCAACTTCAATACCTTTTATATTTTTATCCACTACAAAATTGTAAGATGGAGTGTATAAGAAAACAGCCGGTAAATCCTTGACTAGTAAATCTTGAAATTTTTTATAATTGTCCACGCGCTTAGCTTGATCGTCAGTGACTCGAGCATCTTCTAATAATTTATCAGCGTTGCGATTGACATACATAGATAAATTTAGGCCTGGATATTCGGTTTGGGAAGAATGCCAGAAAGGATATGGGTCTGGATCACTGCCTAAAATCTCACCGTATAATAGTACCTGATATTCTCGAGGTTTCAAAGTCTCACGGCTAAATTGACGAGAGGAAATGGTGCTAATATTCACATTTACTCCGATATTTCTCCATAGTGTAGCAATAGTTTCAGCGACTTTGGTGTATTCAGCGGTATCAGCGGTCGTGATAGTGATAGACAAAATGTGATCGTTTTTATCTTTGCGATAAATTTGTTGGCTGGCGACCATTTGCTCGCGTACAGTTTGGGCGACATCAGATTCAATTTTGGCAATAGTGCTAGAAACTATATCTGGAGTAGAACTAGCATTTTTAGTAATTTCGTCAATTTCCGTTTGGCGATTTTTTAAAGTTTCTTTATATTTTATTTCATAAAAATCTTCCGGGGCAATTTTTTTCCATTTTTTATCTAGTAAAGCGTCAGCCTCGGCTGGATTGAAAACAATTTTTTTGATTTCTGGATAATAACCAACGTCGCCACTTAAAATAGGGGAATCAATTACCTTGGCTTCGCCCCGAATTGCTTCGTCAATAATCTTTTGTTTATCAATGGCCTGGGCTAAAGCTAAACGTAAATCGTCATCTTTGAGATCAGCGTTAGCGGTTTCGTTGAAGAACAATGCTGTATATTGTGGCAATTGTAAGGGGTGGAAATTTAAACTTTTTTTAGCCAATTTGTCTTCATATTGTCTTGGAATAAAACTAATGGCCGAAACAGCTTGACTGCGTAAAGCATCAATAGCTGTCTGATAATCCGCATAAAAACGAAAAGTGGCAGTTTTTAAATATGGAATTTTTCCATAATATTTATCGTTGACGGTCAAGGTGTAGGCCTGAATATTGCCAGTGTCGTCTTTAAGCATTTTTTCAAATTTCCACGGACCAGAGCCGACGGGTTGGAGATTAGTTTTAGTTAGCTTGATACTGGAAGGAGTGGTGTCTGCCCAGGCATGTTCTGGCAAAATACCCACGGTTAAGCTGTGTAAAAATGGAGCGTAAGATTCTTTGAGAGTGAAGGTGACAGTGTTGTTATCTTTTTTTTCAATAGTGACGCCGTGAAAGGCGGTAAATAGCGGACTGCCGACTTCAATGTTTTGGATAGTTTCAAAAGTATAGACTACATCGTTGGCGGTAATTGGTTCGCCATCTGACCATTTTAGGTCATCTTTCAAAGTAACAGTGTAAGTCTTTTTGTTTTCGCTAATAGAATATTCCTTGACTAAATCCGGTACTAATTGGGAGTTTTTATCATAACGAAAAAGTCCAGAATAGATTAAAGAGGTTAAATCGGCATCCACGTCGTTGGTGCTAGAAAAAATTGGGTTGATAAATTTGGGCTGGCCAACCATAGCTTCGCTGTATTCCCCGCCGTTTTTAGGAGTAAAGGCACTGTGGTGAATAAAGAAAAATATACCCCAAATCGCCAAAGTTAGACCAATGATTGAGGAAGAAATGGTAATAATACTTTTTTCAGTCGGGTTGAGAAAATGAAAAAGATATTTAAATTGAGTCAAGGATGGAAAAAAATTGCGATTAATGCTTTTAACCAGTTTTTTATCAAAATTACCAACTAATGGTTTTTGTTTTGGGGCTATAAGCCGCTTGAAGAAATTGTGCGAACTCATGAATTAGAGCTTTTACGCCTTATTAACGCAGAAGACGGCTGGCTACACTTGGGGTTAGTAGACCAAGCGAACCAGGGAAATAGCGAAGAAAACTACGGCCACAACAATCGTGGCATAGAATAGAATTTTATCAATACCTCTTTTGGTGCTGTAAATATTGCTAGATCCGCCAAAAACACCGCCTAGACCAACACCTTTTTGCTGTAATAAAATGGAAACAATCAAAGCAGTGGCTAAGACAATTTGGATGACATTATAAATAGTTTCTTTCATAAAAACTGTTAATCTTTAGATAGAATGATTATAACATTTGCTTGGTTTTGTGTCAATGGCGGGTTTTTTTATCGGTGTTTATTTCAAGCGGGTTGGGTATTGATTTTTTTAATTTTATGTTATAATATAGGCACCTTTAAAAGTTAAGCTTTTTATATGGACAATAAAAATCCTCGTTGGTACCAAACTGGCTGGGGGGTCGCTTTGGCCGGAGTGGCGGGTTTAATTGTCGTGGTTGTTTTGATTATCGCTGGCATGGTCGGGTATTATTGGTGGCAAATTAAGCATGGCCGCGGTCAAACTGTTTTAAGTCAAATTAATCGTTTACAAACCGAATTACAAAAGAAAGACCCACAAGCGGCGGAGAGAAGAAAGGTTTTGGAGACTGCTGATGACCCTTTTTTGGGTAATCCAAATGCTCAGATAGTAATTGTGGAGTTTTTAGATTTTAAATGTTCAAATTGTCAAACCGCTTCGCCGATTATCAATAAGGTGGCGCAAAAATTTGGCAATAAAGTAAAAATAATTGTTCGTGATTTTCCGGTAGAGTCTACTCATCCGGGGGCTACGGCCTTGGCTGAGTTTGCCTCTTGCGCCAATGAGCAAGGTAAATATTGGCCAGTACACGAGATGCTTTTTCAAAATCAAAATCAGATCGATGCCGCCTTAACTGATGATAATATTGCCAGTTTAGCTCGAGTTAGCGATCTGGATATTATCAAATTGAAAGAATGTTTGGGGGTAAATCGTTCGCATGTGGAAGTTAACCAGGATTATGCCGATGGATTTAAATACCAAGTAAAAGGCACTCCGACTTTTTTTGTGAATGGGCAAAAATTAGTTGGGGCGATTAGTTATGAGGATTGGGAAAAATATTTAAACAATTTTTAATATGTCAACAGTAGTCAACGAAGAGTTTAATCCAATTTGTTGGCAGAAAGAAGACTGTGCGAATGCTCGCAAAGAATTTGGGGCTACCAATCCTAATATTGGATTTGTGACTAAAGAGTATCCTTGCCTTAAAGAAGGCTGGGGCAAATGTTTACCAGCCGGTCAAACTACTGTGTCCATTGCGTTTGGAGAAAAATCACAATTTACTGATTTGGGGGATTATTTTAAGACAGTATACAACTACAGTATGGTTTTGGTGGGGATTGTGGCGGTAGTGGTGATAATCATTTCCGGTGTGCAATGGACAGTTTCAGCTGGGAGTAGTGAAGTAATTAATTCGGCTAAAAAAAGAATCACCGGCGCTTTGGTGGGTATGGTGATTGCTTATTTATCGTTTGTTATTTTGAATACAATCAATCCAGCTTTGACTAGTTTGCGTTTACCACAAGTTTACTTGCTTCGACCACAAATATTGACTTCAGAATTTTGTTCGGATTTACAGTCTACTTACAAGTTGGCCAAGGGTGACGGAATTACGAATGATACTTCGGATTCCGAAAAAAAAGCCGCTTTTACTAAAATTACAGATTTTTCTTTGGTACCATCCAGAAATAATAGTTATTTAACTTGCGGTGATCAATTTTTTATACA
>CAZEYR010000024.1:0-12442 GCA_964516735.1 uncultured Gammaproteobacteria bacterium | reverse complement strand
GGGCATAAACTGAAAATAAACTCCTATCTAATCTCCCTTCGTCCCAATCGCACAATTCGTTCGGCTCATTCACCCGGCCGTTTCCGCAAGCTTCGCCCAGGCTATTACAGTCCATTGAGCAATGACCATATTTTCCATTTAAATCTTTGCCTTCATCGCACACTTCCCCTACTTCTTTTTTCCCGTTACCGCAAGTGGTTAATACCCCAGCACAATCTTCACTTGGTGCCTCAATCCATTTACATTGTTCACTGCAAATTTTGACCGCCACCTTGCCATTGACACAAGTCGGATCATATTCTTTTGCCCCCTTTGGATCGCACTCTTCATTAGCTGAATTTATTATTCCGTCTCCACAGCCGCCGGCTTGTTCACTGGAGATTTCATCGGCTTGGGTACAAATACCATTATTGTTTTCACCAATCACTTGAACTTTATTTGTATTTTTCAAAAAAGCTGCCAAAAAATTATTCCAATTACCAATGGCTAAATTATTATCCGAACCAAAAATCTTTTCTAATTTTGTCCTTAAAATATATCCGCTATTTTCCGGTGTATGACTATACCTAAAAGCTAATGAATTAGTATTACAAGCAAAACTATAACGACGATCCGCATCGCTCCAACCTGTCGCGGCATCGTGCAAGACACAAGTTTCTCCTTGTGGGCACTGCCCATCTACTGTACAAGCTTTGTTTTTGGCAGCAGAACAAGTACCAGCTTTGCCTAAAACATCAACCGGGTCAACCGGCAAACTTTTACCTACAGCCGTGCCTAATGCTGCCCAGCCCATATTCCACGTACTAACCGCTTGCCCCGGTAAAAATGTACCTTCTGTTAAGGCCGGATACGCTCCATTATTTTTATTGGCATAATTATCTAATTCGTTTTGAATATAATTTAAAGAACGCAAACGACTATAGTTTCTTTTTAATTTATCGATTTGCGCCGAGCAAGTTTGGCCTATTGGACAATCTAAATCAGTTTGGCATTGGGTATCAAAATTTGGGTTGGCTTCATTTATTCCACAAAAGCCATAATTGGTCAAATTAACATTAAATCTTAAATTTTTAACCACCTGTTCAAAAACCGTCCTGGTTTCCTTGCTAGCATCATTATTAATACTAAATAAGTAAATATTATTATAAACATTACCCAAACTGTTAGCCTGAGGAGGATTAGTAATATTCAAAGCATCGACATAGATATTGTTGGAGTCGGCATAAGCATCATATCCATCTATCTTGATGCTCTGTTTTTGTCCGACAAAACCCGCCCCACCGGCAGCAGCATCGTTTTCATACCACTCTTTGACCGTCAGATGGCGATCATTCCGTAAAATTTGTATACCAATAGCGTCGGAATTTTTATTATTTGTTAATATAAACCTTTTCAACAATACAGCCCCGACATTACTACTTCCCAATTGATCTGCTTTCCCTTGTACTGCCACCCTAAAATATGGGAGATCATCATTCTTGCCAGTTGACCCGCTATCAGCACAATAATAAGTACTAAAATTAAAATATCCACCAGTATCTGCTTTTGCCATGGCCGTATTATTAAACTGATCACTAAGCAGATCATATCCATCATTATTATTTACTCTGTCCTCAAAAGGTAAAATATTAAACGGGCCGGTCTTACCGCCATTAATATCAGATAAAAATAGATCTTTTGGCGGCCAAGGATTCTCGCACAAAAATACTATCAAATGCGCTCGGCCGGTAGTTGCTAGTCCAACAGACCCACCAGCTCCTACTGATTTATTTTCAATCACGTTGGCTGATGCCCGAATATCAATTTCACCGTTAACATTTGTAGATGTGACAAAATTAATATTAGAATTTGTAGCAGATAAATTGACATAAACATTTTGCATTGGCCCCCAAACATAATTCCAGTCATAACTTCCCTGGATCGGCTGAATGGATTCTCCGGATTCAGTTTTAGCTACCGCTTCTAAAATCGTACCGGTATAAGCCCGAGAAAAATAATGTTGACTCGGGTTTACTTCAACACTACTGATAGCACAAACTTTAATGCCGGTTCGAAATTGCCAATTAATATTTTTACCATATCTAAATAAATGCCTACGAATTTGTTTAACATCAACACCGACACTTACCCCTCTTATATCCTTGATACCCGGCTTTAAAATTACCGCATATTGAGTATTCAAAGTTAGCGGGGCAGATAATTTTACGCTGACCTTTGAAGTAGTCTGATCACTCCCGACGATCACAGTCGGCGTGCCTAAATCTTTTCCGGCGCACCATTTTCTGGGCTGGCCATTGGCTGCTAACGCATCCGGAGAAAATACATCTTTAAATATTTTTTTAACCTTAGAAGCTAAAAATTCATACCAAGAATTATTTTGTTGATCATTTATCGCCAGCAAACTAGTCACATCTTGCAAGGAACCACAGCTTTCAGTATCAACACCTTGAGCAATTACTAAATTCCCGGACAAAGTATTAGGGTCAATTACTCCGGAAAAATTTATTTCGATCGCCGTGTTTGGACAAACATTAGTTTTGATCGGATTGGCAGTCGCCGGAACAGTACTTAGCACTTTTGGATACAGATAACAGCAGGAATCCGCGCCTACGCTATAATCGACACCCCGAGCTTGTTTACATTCATCATCAGTAGTAAAACCACAAGCTATCTTATATTCTCCTCGACCATTTTTTTCCACGCCGCCGGCGGTATCTTGACTAGTTGAACCGATAATATCAGTCTTTTGCTCTGGCGGATTAGTATTAGGATCGGAAGCGCCTCGCCCTTGTCCAATTACCAAAACCCACGGATCAAACAAACCTTCCTTATAATATGAGTTTACTTCAGTAAAATATTGTTGGCTTTCACAGCCAGCGTCTTCCCCGATGCCAACTTTTGCGTCACCGCAAACAGATGGGACATCGTAATATAAAGAGGAGCCTTTGTGATTAAATGCCTCATTACATCCCGATAAAATATCATTATTCGGGTTGGCACAACTATTATTAAAAACGTCTTCTGGACTATCTCCGATTTTTAACAAACAAAATTCATTACAATTATCTGAAACACCAGCGGCTGTATCACAAGACGAATCTTCATCTGGATCAGCCACTTTATTACCACACTGGCTATAAGAAACGGCACAAGCCTTGGAAAACTCTTCTAAGGTAAAACCACCATAAGTGCCTGCCACCTTTTGATTATTACACCAGGCCGAAGACAATTGGCTACCTGTATGCAAACAATTACTCGAGCAACCCAAGGCAGATACAGGTTGCGCCAGATCCCCAGCAATACCCAAATCGCAATCTTCACCCGAACCAATCGTGCTATTATTACACACTGATAAACCGACCTGTGGAGTAGCAGAAATTTTTGAACCAGTACGGCGACAAGTATTATCGCAACCGATTGCCGTCGCCGGCACCGTCGGATCGCACTCTTCGCCATAACCGGTCACGGCATAATTTTGTTCACGGTCAATATTGCCATTACCACAGGTGGTATCATTACCCAAATACAGACAATTCAAACTACAATTTTTTTCTTTATTTGGTGTATCACAATCTTCACCAGCTTCTACCATACCGTTACCGCAAATAGGAAACCCTACTTTGGTAGTAGATGGTATATCGCTACCTTTACGCACACAACTACTAGTACAATATTTATTTTTACCTTTTGAAGCCGAAGTGCTGACTGTTGCTACTGATTCAACCGACGATTTCCAATTCCAACCTACTGACCACGGATTTAATTTCTGTCCGTTGGCGTTACAAGCATCTGGAGAAGAATAAGGTTGGGCGGAAAAAATAGCCCGATCATGTACATCACGAGCCATAAAAACACTCGGGGCCACCTCTACTCGATTAATCAAACAAGAATCCTTTTTGGTTCGAAAAACCCAACTGTATTCTTGATCCATCGGTTTACCAAAAATAGCAACATCATTTAATCTGGCCGCGCTACCCAACTGTGGTATAGCCGGGGTGGAACTCGGAGCTGATACCACTGCTTTATAGATGGTATTTGGAGACAGACTAGCTCCATACTGAATAGTAATGGTTTGTTTATCTTGTGATAACAAAGCCCCAATGTTTACCGGATTGGCTGACACTGACAAACAATTTTCATCGGCACAGGTATATAACCTAACCGTTTCTTTTCCCATTGGACTAATTAAGCCATCGGCATATCTTTGTGAAGCGGACATGGTGGTGCTAAATTTTACCCCTACCTCAACATTGGTACAGGCTTCCAAACATTTTGGCCAAGCATCCACTACTTGCGGAGCGCTTAAATCAATTGTAAGCGGACTATAACCAACTTTTACCGGCTCGCCGTCTTTATTGGCTGTGACAGAAATATTTACCGCATCAATTGGAGGCCTATTCAACCCAACGGCGACAGTATTGCTCAAAGCCGACACATTAGCCATCAAACCTCTAGTCTGGAAAATATCCGTATACAACCTATCGGCTTCAGCTACCGACCAATCCCAAATATATCCATCCATATTCATCATCACACAAGTCTGTTTACTCAAACCATTACCATAATAATTCACAACTTGATCATTTTTGTCTTTCATCGGCTCTCCTAAAATTTCAGTTAGATAGCTATATGGAGTAATAATTACCTTGTCCAAATGACAATCTTCGACCCCGGTTTTAAACACATAACAATAAGCGGAATCTTTTACCTCGCAGGCTCTATCTTGAGCTAAACTCAAAGCTGGCTCCCCTGTTTTAGCCAAAGATTTAATACCAGTCTTTAAAACCACTTGATACCAAGCATTCTCTGACCAACGACCAGCCGCTGGCTGTAAAGCCAGATAATCTCTAGGATCTTGACCAAGTTGATTAACAGCCGCCTTCAAACTAAAACTACTATTCGCCAAATCTACCTTAATCGGGTTAACACATTGACCGTTGTTAATATCCGAACAACTATTAACAATTACATTATCTAAAATTTTAGTAACTGTTTTAGGATCAATCTGCTTATCAAACTCAATTACCGCCAAAGAGGTGCGACAAGTATCACGGCGAGCTGAACCATCTTCTTTCCGAGGCGAAGGGGTAGGAATATTATTACCTCCGTCGCACCTATCCACCACGTGTGGTACGGCTGGAATTTTTCCAGTGCTAAAACGCCAAATATAACCGGCAGACAATGTTTCTCCGGCACACAATTCACCCACCGGACGACAAAGACCTTTATCCGATCCCACCACACAACATTTTGTACCAGCTTCCACACAACTATTCGCTGGCTTACCCGGAGTAGCAATCGTACAATCGCTGACTTCAAATCGGATTGGGTTGCTTAAAATATTAGAAACAACGGCCACCACATCACCCGTTTCTGTACCGGCCGGTGGAAATAAATTTATTTTCTGGCCATTATTTATATTAGACAGCACAAACGAATTGCCTTTATCCGCCTTTACCCGACCGTTAATACTGTCATTTCTTGCTCCGGCTCTCCAAAAATAAACGTCTAAATTATCTTTGGTGTTGCCAAAATTTTCACCTATTATTTCCATCGGTGAATATCCTTGAGGAAAAGGAACTGGACCAGCAGCCGGGGTAATTTTACAGATACCGGGTTTTAAAACCCCTTCCACTAATTTGAATCGCCAACTATTATTAAACTCGGAGGATTTGTTGTCAGCGGTCATCACCTGCACAAAATAATTGGTGTTAAGAGTGCCCAATCCTTTTGGAAATTTAACAATTACTTTATCATTGGTCCAGACAGCTTGGGCGCAGTCATCTGGAAAACTAAAATCACCAGAAATTACAGCCGAAGCCTCGCTGGCTGATTCATGAAAATGTACCCGCCCCGGATTGCTACCAAAATTTTTACCAAAAATTGTAATATAAGTACCGCCCGGACCCGAATTTGGAGAAATCGTACTAACCACCGGACTAGTTTCTGAAATGCCTCCCAAAACTGTAAAACGATAACTATTGCTTTCTATATCATTATTAAAAACACTCACCCCTACTGTAGCCACATCAGAAAAAGGCACGACGGCTCTGATTGAAGTGCCAGACCAATTTTTAACCGCCGCTTTGTTTAAACCAAAAACAGTTTTATAAACATTGGGATTTATCTGCGCATCACCAAAATTTTCACCGCTAATTATCACATCCGACTCAGGTAAAGCACTGCTGGGATTAATCGCACAAATGCCCGGTCGGACAATATTATTAACCTGAAAATCCAACAAAGACATACCTACGTCGTCGTTGCTTAAATCGGAATAAATTTTATCGCCTCTAACTATTTTTATCGGCCCAGACACCGCTCCCACTGGCACGCGTACCACGACTTGGTTATTCGTCCAATTATCTACACCTAAATTACAGTCTACTACCGGAGCTTCTATCCAATCAGCCTCAACATCTCGCTGTGGGTTGGCCACTTTGGAAAAATAAACACCGCCCCGCCCTTTGTCTTCTCCAAAAAATCTACCCACTACCGCCACCATAGTACCAATTGCTCCGGATTTTGGAGCATAGTCAGAAATATACATTCGGTTCACACATTTACCTTTGTCACAAAAACCGCTAGTGCATTCACTATTTTGAATACAAGCGCTCCCCGGGCAAGCCCTGCACTCACCACCACAATCAATATCGGTTTCGCCTTCATTTTGGGTACTGTCGAAACAATGCTCCGGCAACAACACCAATCTTCTATCATCTTTACCTTGCCCAGCCGCCCAATCTAAAGCCACCGCCTCCAAATCATAAGCACCGGCTTTCATCCCGGCTGTCGGCCAAGATAAGTCTAATGTGCCACTTTTTTGGCAACCGGTTAATGTTTTACTGTCCGCCAGAATGCCATCACGAAATAAATTTATCGACTGGACACCATTATCATCATCAAATTTCACTCTAATCATCACCGGAAAACCAATTTGTGACGACGAGCCGGCAGCCGGGGCAACAAAAGAAATATACGGCGCTTTACGATCCACCCCATCACCGGTTTTTATATTAATACCATTACAATTTTCTGTATTAATCACTCCGGTTTGGCTATTGCGGCAACCGACTAAACTAACTGAGGAATTGCCTCTGGCTGTAATATTGGAATAATTAATATTTAGAATATATGTAGTATTCGCCTCTAAACAATCATTACCTTCATCTGGAGCACAAGAAGAATTTGCATCGAATTGGATAACATTAAATTTACCATTTACATAGTTCCATGTGCCGTTTACCCGTTCAGCGTTTTGTTTCACTAAAGTTATATTGGATTCACGATTTACACTATTGATGTCCACTTCACGGCTAAAAGTTATTACTGGATGAACATTGCGTATACAAACCGGCCCACTAATCGGCAAAGCGGAGATATAAAAAGAGCTCATCCCTCCCGGCAGGCCACCACTACCACCATCACACTCTGCTCCGATACACTGTTGATTTTGACTTTGGCCAGTGGTTGCCTCTACTAATTTATTCATTATAAAGCTAACAATCGAATAAGATGATAAAATAATTGCCAAGCCAATTACAGAATTTATTAAAATCTTTTTAGCTGTCCCGACTTGATCTTCATTGCCGCCGGCAGTCATCCACAAAAAACCGGCATATAATATCAAACCAACCGCCACAATACCAAGCAACCCCAAAGCCGCCCGAATTATTCTCATGATCACCACCCTCACATCGGTAGTCGGCAAACCAATTTCAGCCCCATAAGATACTCCTAGATCCGGGGCTGTAGCCGCTCGAGCAATTTGGCCTACGAACAAAGAAGCAACAACTATTAATATCGCCGATAAGGTAAAGGCTATTATTTTTTTAGAAAATTGATTGGTAATTTTAAACATATTTAATCCGGACTATTGGCTGGGTCTTTTAAAAATTTTAAACAAGCATCGGTGGTAGCTCGAGCGCTATTGGATAAACCATTACAGCAATAGGCGGCATTTTGTTCGTTAACCACCGCGCAACAATTCGCATTATTTTCGCAACGAGAAGATGTGGGTTTTTTGGCAGATACTTCAACTGCCCCACCCGGTCCTTTACCCGGATAAAAACAGTTATAATTTACATCCACCAATCTAGAATCAATCACTGGAAAATAATATTGACGCAACCCTTCCAAAAAATTACCATGATGGACATCTATTTTGGTGTGTTCTTTGTTGATTGTGGGCAATTTCCAAATTGGCACATTGTGCGTGGGTTTTTCTTGAATATCAATACTATACATGGAATCTACTAATAAGGTTTTACTAAATTCCATCGTTAAAGGAGTGCCGGCTTTCACATTTTCGGCATCCAAGCCCGGAGCTATCTGGATTAGATAAGGAGAAGTAATATCTTTTTCATCTTTTACATTAAAATTCCAAAAATAATTATCAGGTTTTTCTTGACCGGGAAAAACTGCCGGCAAAGGATTGCCTAGAGGTACAATATTTTTTGTACCATACGGTTCGCTATCCAAAGCATTGCCGGAAGCGTCAGTAATACCGGTAAATGGAATCGCTTCCCAACTATTTGCACTTGTGATACCGGCCTTTAGTAAAAGGCGATAATTATCAACGTTGGTTCCTTCTGGGCATGGACTATTCGCTAAATCACAAACGGGCAGACAGTAAACACTGTTGCCACAAGCGTTTTTTCCGCACTCTTTAGTAGAAATAAATTCCAGGGTTTTAAAGTTGTTAGAAAATTTAAAATTTCCGATCGGCACAGAACTGTGGCTCGGTTTTAAATAAATATAACTTTTATTTTCATCTTTTTGGCCAGAAGAATCTACGTAATAATTGGTACCCGATAAAAATGGGCCTTGCATGCCAGTCGGGTCCATTGGTTCGCTAAACTCAATCTGTATAGCTGTATTCTTAACCACAGTCACACCAGCAGTTGGATAAATCCCCAAAACCCTAGGCGGAGTTTCGTCTAATTCTTTACTGCAAGTAAATGGCCATTCATAATAATTATTACCAACTTTAGCGCTATCAAAAATACTCTTATCTGGGTTAGCTGGATCATCCAATTTTATTGCCGACCCGAGATGGACTGTGTAAGAAATTTCTTCTTGATCACTGCCCAAATAATCATTAGGTCTCAAAATTATGGTATACAGGCGTTGATTGTTATTTTCTGTCACATAACTAGCCAGCACAGTAGCCCCGTTGGCAATTGGCTCTAAAACAATTTCATTATTTTGTGTTAAAGATCGACTTATGTTTATGTGCTGATCATCCATAATTAGCTGGTCACAATCGGTTTTCCAATTTAACTTAGCTAAATTGCCAGTGCAATCACCATACATTTGATTACCATTAGCGTCTTTGCTTTGATTAGTATTTTGAATAAAACTAGCTGGGACTACCGGATAATTAAAAGTGATAATAATTTTGGTGTTGCGCGGTACAGCCTGCTGATCACGAGTTGGATAATGGTCGCGGATTATCCGCCCCAAAGATCCGCTCCCAATAAAATTTTCCGTATTTGGGCTACCAGCTTCGCCTCCATTTCCGCCTATACCCCCTTTTACTCCCAACATATTTATAACAAAAGAAACAATGGCGACCGCGCTCAACATAATCGCCAAACCAATAGTCGCATTGATAATAATCTTTTTAGCTTTGCCAATTTGTTCATCATTGCCACCGGCGGTCATCCATAAAAATCCGGCATAAATAATCAAAACCACCATCACAATCCCCACTAAACCAAACGCCGCCCGAATTATTCTCATGATAATCAAACGGATATCTGTGGCCGGCAAACCCAATGGCTCTTGGATAATTTGCACACCCTGATTTAACGTGGAATCAGGATCAGCCACGCTAGCCGCTAAAGTCGGAGCTGGAGAAAATATTTTATAAATACAAAAAATCGCCACGAATAAAATAAACATCCTCGCGGCGATTTTTATAAACGAAATCCTATTTTTGCTAATCCATTGAAGCATGGGACAATGGAGAAAAATACAAAAATAAATTAGCCTAACCTTGCCTTAGAATCTTCTTCTAGGCTCTTCGGGCAAACGGCCAACCTTCTTCAGATAATCCATCTTTGAAGCTACAGTCAAGCGATGCAAGGCGCTTTTTTTACGCAAATTTTTATTCTGTTTCTTGGCGTGAAACTTAATTTTTTTGACTTGCAAAACTTTACCGGATTGCTGCCAGCGCTTTTTGACGCGACGCATAAAAGCCTCAAAAGACTCTACTTTACGACGTTTAATCTCGGACACAATGATTCACCTCCGTGTGAACTTAAAATACTAAATTAGATAAAAATATTATACACAATAAATTGATTTTCGTCAAACTTTTCCCAATTTCTTCTTTAAATTAGCTTCCACTTTCTTTTGATCCACAATTTCCTGAACTCCCGACTCCATGTCGCGGATAATTACTGTGCCATCCTGCACCTCTTTTTGACCCAGAATTAAAGCGTATGGCACCTTGTGATTATTTGCCACTTCCAACTGACTCTTTAATGAATTTTTAAAGAAATTAAAACCTACTTTCATTCCGCTGTGACGCAAATCATTGATCATTTTCAAAGCCCGACTTCTAGCCTGCTCACCTAATTGAGCAAAGAAAACATCCACCTTTTTGGCAGTAACTTCAATCTTATTCTGTTCGTTATACTGTTTCCAAGCCAAGATAGATCTTTCAACACCCAAAGCCATACCAACAGCTGGAGTTGGACGACCGCCCATTTCTTCCACCAACAAATCATAACGACCGCCACCGCCCAAGGCGCTTTGAGCGCTCCCCTCGCCAGTAGTCGGATATACCTCAAATACCGTGTTGGTATAATAATCCAAACCACGCACTAAAGAAGAACGCAAGACATACGGCACGCTTAATTCGTCTAAATATTCCAACACCCGCATAAAATGTTTTTTGGATTCTTCTCCTAACCAGTCAATAATCTGCGGAGCCTCTTCTTTGATCGGCTGACATTGTTCTTCTTTACAATCCAATAAACGCAAAGGATTTTTATTCATTCTGGCCTTGCATTCTTCACATAAATAACTTCTCTTGCTGCGATAATAATTTAACAATTCCGCGCGATATCTCTGGCGCTCTTCCAAGGTGCCAATGCTATTAATGTGAATTTCTACCGGCAGACCTAAATCTTTATAAAAATTAAAAGCCACCAAAATCATCTCTGCATCAGCCGCCGGATCATGGTCGCCAAAATTTTCAAAACCCACCTGATAAAATTCGCGATAACGACCAGCCTGTGGACGATCATGCCTAAACATAGACCCCCAATACCAAACTTTTACCGGCTGTGGGTAATTAAACATACCATTGTTGATGTAAGCTCGAACCACACCTGCCGTTCCTTCTGGACGCAAACAAACCTTATCGCCGTCAGTATCTTCAAACACATACATTTCTTTATCCACCACGTCAGTACCGCGGCCAAGCGAACGAATAAACAAACCGGCTTCTTCCAAAATCGGAGTTTCTACTCGACCAAACTGAAAATATTCCGCTAATTTTTCCGCAGTGTGGAAACACGGTTTCCAATACTTCTCTTCTTTCGGCAAAATATCATGCATGCCACGCAAAAGATTATAGGCCTTTTTAGTCTTTACTGAAGCAGTAACTGGAGCGGCTGGCTTTTTATCTTTTTTTTGAGTAACATTTTTTTTAGTTGTTTTTTTATCTTTAGTCATAAAATTAAAAATTAAAATCAGGAGGAGAGAAAGTTTGAATCCGACTAAACGGCCAGCCTCTAAACCAAGCACGGCCCACGATCAGACTCTTATCTACCGGGCCGAAGCCGCGAGAATCATGGCTGTTTGGACGATTGTCGCCCAATACAAAATATTGATTTTCTCCTAAAATAGTTCTTCTTTCTCCGGCAGTTTTTAAATTAGCCGGTAAATATTTTTCATCAACAATCACCCCTTCCGGGTGTTCTTTATTATAAATAGTCACTCCCCCTTCAGCCACTTTGACAGTCTCTCCCGGCAAGCCGATAATTCTTTTCAAAAAATATTCTTGCGGATTTTCTGGATATTTAAACACAATTACTTCACCTCTGGCCGGAACACGAAAACGATAAGATAACTCATCAATAATCAAATATTCATGTTCATAAAAAGTCGGCTCCATAGACGGGCCCTTGACGTAAAAAGGTTTGAATAAAAAATATCTAACCAACAAAATAGTGACGCCGGCTAATACTGCTAATTTAATCAATTCCAACAAAAATAATCCGACAGCCGCCGCGTAGATTCCTATATTTTTTTTAAAGCTAGAAAACATAACTTTTAAAATTAAAGTTATTTCTTATTTATTAAATTATACGCCGTAAAAACTATTTTGACAATAAAAACGCCCGATTAGGCGTTCTTTCTGCTTTACTAAACCAGTGGGCGCGATAGGAATCGAACCTATGACCTCGTCATTATCAGTGACGCGCTC
>CAZEYR010000023.1:0-13235 GCA_964516735.1 uncultured Gammaproteobacteria bacterium | reverse complement strand
AATTAAATTAAAAAACCCGCTCATCGAGCGGGTTTAATGTGATTATTTTGTTTCAACCTTAACTTCTTTTTTTGGTTTTCTTACTTCTTTCATACGGCGTTTGAATTTTGGATCTCTCACAAAATTCAATTTGGCGCGACGTACTTCCAATTGTTTTACGATTTCGATCTTGGCTACAGTTGGAGCATAAATCGGGAAGATTTTTTCCACACCTACACCTTCGGAAATTTTCCGAACAGTGATGGTGGCACCGGCTTCTTTACCGTGGCGAACCGCGATAATAGTGCCTTCGTAGATCTGAATACGTTCTTTTTCTTCGCCTTTAGTATTCATTTCTTTAATTTTTTGGTGAACTTTTACTACCATGCCAGGTTTATAATCTGGGGTGGCAACTTGTTTTTGTTCCTCGGTCATATAAGAGAAGTTAGTTAAGTGGTTGCTATTTTAGTAGATTTTTCGTTTTTTGTCAATACTTAGGCCTTTTTTATGGTATCCTGAATAATTTTGGCCAATTTTTCAGCAGTTTCGGTGATTTTACCGTTTTCATTGATAATTTGGTAATCATAACCTTTCGAATGGGCGATTTCATCTTGGGCCAATTTAATTCTGGCTTCAATCATCTTTTCGGTCATGCCGCCACGGTGTCTAGCGCGCTCTTTGAGGTATTCTAGACTGTCTGGCAAGAGAAAAATGGACAGATTTTTGACCATAGCGTTATCCATATGTTGCTTGCCGTTGACATCCAAGCTGGAAAAAATCACTGGAGATTTAGCTAATAAGTCCGCTAAATATTTTTTGGGAGTGCCATAATAATTTCCAGCGCAATTATTATATTCTATAAAATATCCGGCTTTTATTTTTTGTTCAAAATCTTCGCGGGAAACAAAAAAGTAATCAATGCCTTCGGTTTCGTGTGGGCGTTTGGAGCGGGAAGTGGTGGTGGTGAGTTTAGCAGAATTCGGAATAATTTTAAGCAAGGCCCGGATCATCGTGTCTTTACCGCCGCCAGCGGGGGCGGAGAGGATCACGAGTAGGCCTGATGGTTGGTTGGAAGTCATAGTTATTTAAGTAATTTCAAAAAATCACTAAGCTCAGGTGGTAAAGGAGACTCAAAAGTTTGGGTTTGGCCCGATAAGTCTACAAAAGATAATTTTGTACAGTGTAAGAAAAGTCGTCCGAGTTTGTTGTCCCAAGTTCTTTTTTGTTTTTTCTGGAAATATAGCGGATCGCCAACAACCGGATGGTTATAGGCCAACATATGCACGCGAATTTGGTGCATGCGGCCGGTGTGGATTTTTACTCGGATCAAACTAAAGTTAACAAATTGTTTTTCTAAGAAAAATTCGGTGATGGCTTCTTTACCTTCCATGTTGGTTTCGCCTTTGGTGGTGATTGGTAAGGCGGACATGCGATCTTCGGTTTTAGAGCGGACAATTGGGAAGGTGATTTCATCGTAATTTCTTGGCATTGGTTCGTGTACCAAAACTAAATATTCTTTTTGTATTTGACGTAGCTTAAATTGTTTTTTGAGGTAGTCAAACATCTCATTGGTACGTGGCACTATCAATAGACCAGAAGCTTCTTTATCCAAACGATGAATGATACCTGGGCGCATCGGATCTTCGCCCACTTTTTTTAGTTCCGGATATTTTTTTGCCAAAAGAAAAGCCAGCGAATCGGTTTCGTTTTTCATGGTAGAGTGGGTGAGCATTCCGTTTGGTTTTTCTATGACTAAATAATCTGAAGTTTCGGCGATAATTTTTATTTCTCCGACTGGTTTGTGGTTTTTTTCTTCGGTTTCGACGATTTCTTTTTCTCCTACCGCGACTGGCTTGGCGGATTCTTTATTTATTTTTACTTTATCTTTTTTGGCGATTAAAAGCCCGGTTTTTTCTGCCATTTCGCCATTAACAGTTACGCGACCGGATTCAACCAACTTTTGCGCTTGTGAGCGGCTGATTTTTTGTTTTTCGGAAACAAAAACATCTAATCTGACTCTCGGCAGTTTGATTTCCTCTGGATTAAGTTTGCGGGTAGTTTTTTTCATGTGTAAGTTTGGTGCGCCTGGATGGAATCGAACCATCGACCCCGACGTTATAAGCGTCATGCTCTAACCGCTGAGCTACAGGCGCATAGCCTAATATTAAGTGCGGTTAGTATATCATTTTTTTTATTTTTTTCAAGTACCTAAGCAGTATGGCGCTAATTTTTGGTTTGCCTTCACAAAAGATGATAGAGATACTATACTACAGTAGTAATGTGGAAAATTTTTTAACATTTTCGGCTATTTTATGCTTAAAAAATTATCGCTGGTAGCAATTATAGGCTTGTTTGGTTTGTTCGTTGCTAATCAATGTTTGGCTTATGTCTCTCCCGGCAAATTCAGTACCTTTGTTTCTGATTTTGCGAATATAATGTCGGTTTCCACTCGGGAGACGCTGGAACAAAAGTTAGTGGATTTTGAAAGAGCTGAAACTAATGAAATTGCTGTGGTTACGGTTCCGACTTTAGGAGATGAAACGATTGAAACTTATGCTGTAGCCCTTTTTAAAGAATGGGGGATAGGTAAGAGACAATATGACAACGGTGTTTTGTTGTTGGTGGCTCCCAATGAGCGTGAGGTAAGGATTGAGGTTGGATATGGCTTGGAAGGTGCGTTGACCGATTTGGAATCTTCGCAAATAATAAATAATGTATTGATCCCAGCTTTTAAAAAGGATGATTTTGATACTGGCATAACTCTGGCAGTGAATGCTATCATGACAGCAATTAAGGGGGAATATACACCTCCCCCATATGAAAAATCATTTATAGAAAGACATGAGAAATTTTTTAGTTTAATTTTTATATCTATCGGCGTTTTATCTGTCCTTTTTGTCTTTATTAGTGTTATTGTGGCGGTATTGGCGGTTTGGTCTGGCTCAAAAAGGACATGGCCAGGCATTGTGGCCGGTATTATTATGGGATGTTTTTTAGTGTTTGCTATATATAATTTGCAAACATCTTTACTCGCATTAATTTTAGGGGGAGCAATCGGTGGCTTAGCGGGTTGGGGTTTAGATGGTTTGGTATCCAAACATCCCAAAATTAATGAGTGGATGAAAAATAAAGGCGGAAGTGGCAAAGGGGGGTTGTGGCTGTGGCGTTCAACCGACGGGGATTCATCTGGCGATGGGGATGGCGACGGTGGTGGTGGAGGTGGGGATGGTGGCGGAGGCGGCGGTGGTGGTGGGGACAG
Source organism: uncultured Gammaproteobacteria bacterium (assembly GCA_964516735.1). Lineage (GTDB taxonomy): Bacteria > Patescibacteriota > Patescibacteriia > Magasanikbacterales > GWA2-37-8 > JAHJCN01. The sequence goes on along the minus strand of CAZEYR010000023.1, from coordinate 9,997 downwards.
TGGAGGAGGAGGTGCTTCTGGCAGTTGGTAAGATGGCCTGATTGGCTTAGATATAAGGCAGTTAAGGACAGTGATGGGCAGGATTGCCTAAATGTTATCACAGTGTTAAAATACCAGACATATTATTTATGAAAGCCATTATTTTAGCCGGTGGATTGGGTACCAGGTTGCGTCCATTGACCGAAAATACCCCCAAACCGCTTTTGCCAATTAGTCAAAAACCTATCATTGAGCATGCCATTTTAAATTTTAAAAAGCATGGGATTTTGGATATTGTTTTATCAATTGGCTACAAAGCGGACAAAATTATGGAATATTTTGGGGACGGCTCTAAGTGGGGGGTTCACATTGATTATTGTATTGAAAACGAACCGCTGGGTACTGGCGGGGCTATCCGAAAAGCCACTATGGGCATAAATGAAACTTTTGTTGCTATTAATGGAGACAATTTGGCAGATTTTGATTGGACCCAAGCTTTAGCCGAGCATCGGACCAGCCAAGCTAAAATTACTCTGGCACTTTACCCTGTAGAAGACGTAACACAGTATGGCATTGCGCGTTTGAATGATAGCCAGATAGTAGAATTTGTAGAAAAACCGACTGTAGAAAAAGCTCCATCCAATCTCAATAACGCTGGTGGGTATATTATAGAGCCAGAAGCATTGGATATTTTACCGACTGGCGTTTCGTCTATTGAGCGTGATTGTTTTGAAAAATTAGCGGGCACGGGAGTGGTGTTTGCGCATATCCACTCTTCACAATGGTATCCGACTGACACTGTTGAAAAATATACTCATGCAGATAAAAATTTTAAACCACAAAGTATCGCAGAGAATAATAAAAAAGAGTGATAGAAAAATATGCTTACTTCTAATTTTGATTACAATTTACCAACTGAAATAATCGCCCAAACACCAGCCGAGCCGCGTGATTCTTCACGTTTGATGGTGGTGGACAGAACACAACAAATCATCAAGCATGAACATTTTTCGGATATTATAAATTATTTACAGGAAGGTGATTTGCTTGTTTGGAATAATTCTAAAGTTTTTAAAGCGCGCTTGCGCGGGAAAATTGAATTGAACGAAGAGGCCGATGGGATAGATAATACCAAAGCCACTGGAAATATTTTAAACGCTAAAGAGGCGGAAATATTTTTGGTGCGACCGATGGAAAATTTGGGAGTGTGGAAAGTGTTGGCCAAGCCGGGGAAGAAATTGCGTTTGGGGATGAAAGTGCGGTTTGCCGAAGATTTTGTGGGCGAGGTGTTGGTAAAAGAGAAAGACGGCACTATTTTGATGCAATTCAATGAGGACGATATGGCAGTACGTGCCAAGGCTAATATATACGGTGAAGTACCGACACCGCCGTATATTAAGCCGCAAGATGTGCAAGAAAAAATTACTGAACAGTATCAGACGGTTTATGCCAAGACCGAAGGCTCAGTGGCGGCACCGACGGCGGGTTTTCATTTTACGACCGAATTGATAGAAAAATTAAAAGCCAAAGGGGTGCAATTTGCCGAGGTGACTTTACATGTGGGTTTGGGTACATTTTTACCGGTAAAAACTGATGTGGTAGAAGAACATAAAATGCACGAAGAGTGGGTAGAAGTGACAGATAAAAATGCCGGGCTAATCAGTCAAGCCAAGTCTGAGGGGAGACGGGTGATTGCGGTGGGTACTACGACAGTGCGCACTTTGGAAGGGGTGTTTAAAAAATTAGGCAAATTGGAAGCCTACACTGGTGATATTAATTTGTTTATTTTACCGGGGTTTAGGTTTGAAGTGGTGGATGCGATGGTGACCAATTTTCATTTGCCAAAATCTACTTTGCTTATGCTCGTGTCAGCGTTTGCCGGTGATAGAGAATTTATGTTGAGTTGTTATCGCCAGGCGGTGGAGGAAAAATATCGGTTTTATAGTTTTGGTGATGCGATGCTGATAAAATAAATTATGGAAAACAAAATCCCCGGGTGACCGGGGATTTTGTTAATCGATTCGCAATGGATTAAAATTCGTTTGCGTGTCGTAAAAATCAAATTCTTCTTTCTTTTTTAACCAGCGCACCACTCGCGAAGTCAATGGTAGTAAAATTATTTCCGTAAGATTTTTAAAAATATAATTAGACACCCAAACCGTTAAAATTAAATTTAGGGGGAGTGCCCCTAAAAAAGCAATACTGATGAAAATAGTAGTATCAAGAAATTCTCCGATCAAATTGGCTGTGATTGCTCGCAACCAAAATTGTTTCCCTTGAGTTTTTATTTTTAATTTTGCCAACACGTAGCTATTCATAAATTCTCCAACCAAATAGGCAGTCAAACTCGCCAACACAATTCGTGGCACCACGCCCAAAATATTCATGTAACTTTCTTGATAAGGCCAATCTAGGGCCGGGGGAAGTTGGCCAACAGTATAAAAAATAACCACCATCAGTAAATTAAGAGCGAACCCAACCCAAATTACGCGACGAGCGCGGGCATATCCATAGACTTCAGTAAGTACTGCTCCTAAGACATAGGCGAGCGGAAAAATAATAGTGCCGCCGTCAAAACTAAACCAGCCCAGGGATAAAATTTTAGCGCTGGTGATATTGGAGAAAATTAAAATTGCCGCGAATAGAGCAGTAATAATATCTAAATAGCGAAAAGAAATTTTTTGCATAAATAAAAATAAAAAACGCCCCGATTTTAATCGGAGCGTTTTGTTTCTGATTATTCAACTACGGTTACACCCATTTGTTTGCAAGTACCTTCTACCATTTTCATCGCCCCTTCAATATCTTTGGCATTTAGATCTGGCATTTTCTTTTCAGCAATTTCACGGATTTGTTTTTTGGTGATTTTGCCTACTTTTTCTTGCAAAGGTTTGCGGGAACCTTTAGCCAAGCCGATTGCTTTTTTGATCAATTCTGGCACTGGAGCAATCTTCATAATAAAGGTGAAACTGCGATCATCATAAACAGTAATGATAACCGGCACTACTTCGCCTTTTTTGTCTTTAGTTTTGTCGTTGAATTCTTTACAGAAAGCTTGGATGTTTACACCGTGCTGACCCAAAGCCGGACCGACTGGAGGGGCTGGGTTGGCGGCGCCACCCACGATCTGCAATTTGATCTGTGTAACTGGTTTTTTAGCCATATTATTTAAAATTTTTATCTATTGAGAAGCCGGGCAATCCCGCAATAGAATTTTTAATTATACTTAAATTTTTTTAACTTGTAAAGCGTCCAATTCTACCGGAGTTTCGCGGCCGAACATGGTCACCATGACTTTGATCTTGCCACGTTCGTGATCCACAGCGCTGACTTTGCCTTCAAAATTTTTAAAAGGACCATCAACGATGCGGATAACATCATTTTCATCAACGTCAATTTTGTGTTGAGGTTCGGCGGCGTTGGTGCGTTTCAATAAATCTTCAATTTCTTTTTGATCCACCGGAGTAGGGGTGGTGCCGGAACCAATGAAACCAGTGACGTTTGGAGTGTTGCGAACAACATACCAAGAATCATCAGTCACAATCATTTCTACCAAGATATAACCCGGAAAGATTTTTTCTTCAACGGTAGTTCTCTTGCCATTTTTGATTTTAATTTTCTTTTCTTTTGGCACCAAAACGCCAAAAATCTTGTCTTGCATGGCAAAAGACTCAATACGTTGCTCCAAATTGTGTTTTACATTTTCCTCGTAACCACTATAGGTATGAAGCACATACCAACGGCGGCCGAGGTTGAGAGTTTGTTTTGCCATATTAACGGATAATTAATTTGTTGATTCCTAAACTAAAGATGTAATCCAAAGCGCCTAATAAAGCAGCCGTACCTAAAGTGAAGCCAATTACCAGCAAACTGTAATTTATAGTTTGTTTTTTGGTTGGCCAAGTTACCTTTTTCATTTCAGCATAAGAGCCGATAAAATAGTTTTTGATGGAATTGACAATAGACATAAATATTTTTTAGGTTTTTTAAAACAGCCTGTGGGCCGTTTTTCTGCTATAACTATAGCAAAATACGGCTTTTTTGTCAAGTTTAGGCTGTGATAGGCCTAAATATCTAGGTTTTTTACGTCTTTGGCGTAAGTTTGGATGAATTTCTTGCGTGGTTCTACCTCATCGCCCATTAATACTTCAAAAGTTTCATTGGCCAATTCAGCATCGGTCACAGTCACTACTTTCATCATGCGATTTTTTGGGTCCATAGTGGTAGTCCAAAGCTGTTCCGGGTTCATTTCACCCAAACCTTTATAGCGTTGGATGTTTACTTTTATTCCGCCGATTATCAATGATTCGGTTTCAGTAGCTTCGTCTTTTTCTTCTACAGTTGCTGTTTCGGTTTCTTCCATGATTTTTTTAGCTCTAATTGGTTTGCTATTGTCGCCCTTTCTATTTTGGATTTCGGCTAAAATTTTAGCTTTTTCTTCATCGTTGTAAGCATACTTCATCTCTTTGCCATATTTTAAACTATACAAAGGAGGCTGGGCGATATAGACATGGCCTTTATTGATTAATTCTGGGAAAAAGCGGTAAAAGAAAGTCAAAAGTAAGGTGCGAATGTGAGCGCCGTCCACGTCGGCATCAGTCATGATAATAATACGATGATAGCGTAATTTGGTGATATCAAATTGTTCTCCAATGTTGGTGCCGATAGCGATGATTAATGATTTGATTTCGGCGTTGGTTAAAACTTTATCTAAACGGGCACGTTCCACATTTAAAACTTTACCGCGAAGCGGTAGGATAGCTTGATTGTCGCGATTGCGCCCTTGTTTGGCGGAACCTCCGGCGGAGTCACCCTCTACAATATATAATTCAGAAATTTCTGCATTACGAGTGGAGCAGTCGGCCAACTTGCCGGGCAAAGTGAAACCTTCCAGGGCGCCTTTGCGCAATATGGTGTCGCGAGCGATTTTGGCGGCGTTTCTGGCTTTGGCAGCTAAAACACATTTTCCAATAATGCCTTCAGCGTCTCGGGGGTGTTCTTCCAAGAAAATTAAAAATTGTTCATTCATGATAGTTTCCACTGCGGTTTTGGCTTCAGTATTACCGAGCTTGCCTTTGGTTTGGCCTTCAAATTGTGGTTCGCGAATTTTAACAGAAATAATTACATTTAGACCTTCGCGTACATCTTCACCGGTTAAATTTGGATCTTTTTCTTTTAAGATATTTTTGTTGCGAGCATAAGTGTTAAGACAGCGAGTGAGAGCCGTACGAAAACCTTGAACATGAGTACCGCCATCTACATTGTAAATATTGTTGGTAAAAGCGAACAAAGATTCAGTAAATTCGTCGGAATATTGCAAAGAAATTTCTACCCTTACGTCTTCATATTCTTTTTCGGTATAAAAAACCGTTTCATTTTTAACTCCCTTATTTTGGTTTAAATAACGAACATAGGAAGCAATGCCCCCTTCAAAATAAAATTGATAAGCCGGATTAGGAAAAGTAAGAGAGGTTTTGTCTTTTTCTTTTTCGGTCGAAGTGCGTTCGTCTTTGATTATGATATGTACGCCTTTGGTTAAATAAGCAGTCTGGCGTACATGATCAATAATTGTTTTCCATTCAAAATCAATGGTTTCAAAAATAGAATCATCCGGACGAAAAGTAATGATAGTACCGGTATCTTTACATTTGCCAATAGCTTGAACTTTTTTTACCGGTTTGCCGCCATTTTTGTATTCTTGGATCCAAATTTGACCGTCGCGATGTACTTCGGCCTTAACATAAGTAGATAGGGCATTTACTACTGAAGCGCCCACCCCATGTAAACCGCCAGATACCTTGTATCCCTCGCTGCCAAATTTACCACCAGCGTGCAACTCGGTCATAACCACTTCCAAAGCGCTGACTTTTTTGGTGGGATGTAAATCTACCGGAATACCACGACCGTTATCTTGTACAGAAAGCATGTTGTCCGGCAAAAGAGTGATAATTATTTTATTGCAATAACCGGCCATGGATTCATCAATAGCGTTGTCAACGATTTCCCAAATAAGGTGGTGTAAGCCAATCGGCCCAGTAGAGCCGATGTACATGCCGGGGCGTTTTCTAACGGCTTCTAGTCCCTCCAATATTGTAATGTCTTTTGCACTGTAAGATCCTTTAGTGTTGGCCATATTTTAAACATCAAAAATATATTGGTTTTAGCCAATTTTTATAAGTTAAATTATGTATATATTTTAACATATTTAGAAAAGAACAGCAAGGTGTGGTATAATATAAAATGTGATTAAAATTTATGCTCAATTTATATAATGTCAATAGTCATGGCTTAGAAAAATCAGAGAATAATCTCTCTCCCAAAGAAGATAAAAGCCAGAAAGAAAAATATATAAAATATACGGATCCAACCGGAGACTTTTCCGGCCGAGAATTAAAATGGTCAATGTGGTATGAACGCAATAAATTATTATTGCATCGGATTACAGTATGGTTTTTAATTATTTTAAGTGTGATAGTGTGGGGTATCGGTTTGTGGAAATGGGGAGATTATCTGATTTTTGGCTTGACAGAGAGCGTACTGCTGGAACAACAAGCTAGTCGGACAATAAATTATTTGGGAGGACACACCGCTAGAGAAGCGCAGCCGGTGCAGATTTTAGGAGTGTCAGTGTTTCCAAATAGTACACAAAAAAATGATGCGGTGGCTGAGGTGACCAATCCAAATAAAAATTTTATTGTTCGATTTGATTATTATTTCGATTTTGGTGGCACCAAGACCCCGATGCGAAAGGGTCTTTTGTTGGCTGGCGAGACTAAGCCAGTTGTAGAATTAGGTTTGGATAGCACAGTATATTATGGCTCTGGTAATTTAGTGTTAGAAAATATTGCTTGGAGCAGAGTAGACAATCACAAAATAAAAGATGCTTTAACGTGGCAAAACAATCGTTTAAATTTTGTTGTATCGGATTTTAAATATGTTAGTAAAAGTAGCGCGGCGGCCGGGGATGCTAGCGCCGTACAGTTTACATTGACGAACGATACAGCTTATGGTTATGTAGAAGCTAGTTTTTTAGCCGGATTGTATCAGAGTGATACTTTGGTGGGAGTTTTACCGTTTACGTTAGATAAAATTATTGCTGGCCAAGCAGTTTTGCTAGATCTACGGACCTTTTCTCCTAATTTAAGTGTAAGCGAAGTAAGAATTTATCCTCTGATTGATCTGTATAATGAAGAAGTTTATTTGCAGCCGGAAAAGTAAGTATGTTGAATTTAAACAAATTTTCGTGGCGCGGTTTTGATTGGGTGTTGTGTGTGGCCATGTTTTTGTTAATCGCTTTAGGTTTGACCGCCATCTATAGTGTAGATTTGTCTAGAGGGGCGGAATTGACGTATTTCAAAAAACAATTAATCGCCACTGGAATTGGCGGTATTTTGTTTTTGATAGCCAGTTTTTCTCAATATACTTTGTTTAGATCGTCGGCCAAGTGGTGGTTTGTGGCAGCGACAGTGTTTTTGATAGTAGTATTGGTGTTCGGTTCAACAATTCGTGGTACTCGTGGCTGGTTTTCGGTGGCTGGTCTGACTTTTCAGCCGGTAGAATTTGCCAAAGTTGGTTTGATTTTAATGCTGAGCTATATTATTGCTCGTTTTGGGAGACGATTTGACCGACCATTATTTTTCTTTGGTACTGGTATGGTAACAATGGTTTTGGTTGGTCTTGTAATGTTGCAACCAGATTTAGGCTCGGCAGTATTGCTGGGTTTGATCTGGTTTGGTTTGATGCTGTTGGCTGGAGCTAAAAAATTATACGTCGGCTTATTGCTAGGTGTGGTGTTATTGGTCGGGACAGCCGGTTGGTTTTTCTTTTTACAGCCTTATCAAAAAGATCGTTTGATAACTTTTATCAATCCAGAAAAGGATCCATTGGGCGCCGGATATAATGTGACCCAAGCAATTATAGCCGTCGGAGCGGGCAAGTTTTTTGGTCGCGGTTTGGGTTTTGGCTCACAGAGTCAATTAAAATTTTTACCAGAAGCTCAAACTGATTTTATTTTTTCAGTAATTGGTGAGGAACTTGGAATGGCAGGTGTGGGGGTAGGTTTGTTGTTGTTTGGGGTGTTATTTTGGCGGTTATTTTTAATAATTAGAAAAACTAATGATGATTTTGTAGCTTCGGTGGCGGCGGGGGTGGTAATTTTATTTTTTAGCCAGTTTTTTATTAATGTGGGGGCCAATTTGGGACTTCTGCCGGTCACTGGCGTGCCATTGCCATTTATCAGTTATGGTGGTTCTTCTTTAATGATGAGTATGTTGCTTTTAGGGATTGCTGAAAGCATGGCAGGAGAAAACTAAAAACACCCAGACGGGTGTTTTAGTGTCAGGGGAGAGAATCGAACTCTCCACCTCGGGGTTATGAATCCCGTGCTCTAACCGACTGAGCTACCCTGACAATTGTAGGTAAGTATAGCGGTTATTTTTGAGTTTGTCAACCTAAATTATAGTGTATGTTTAATAGAAAGATTTTATTAGTACTAAGTTTAGTGTTTATTTTGTCTGGGTGTAATATGGTGAATGGAGCGGCGGATTATAAAATGTCCGATAATACTATAGCGTCGGATGGTCGAGAGGAGTGTTTGGTATATATAGATGAAAGCACACCCGCTAATTTATGTGTTGTTACTAAAGAAATTGGAGATAAAATCAATATTTATGTCAGAAATAAAAAACCGGGGCACGCGACGATTACTTTGGACATGACCTTGGATAATTTGAAAGCGAATAAAAAATTACCATATGTGGGAGTGTTAAAACCGAACACATTAAACAAGGTTTTAGTTTTAAGTAAGAAGGATAAAGATAAACCAGTGGATTATAAGTATACATTATCTTGGCAAGATGGTGTTAAAAACGCCAAGCATGATGATACATATGTCTATACTTTGCCGTATGAAGTTGGTACTACCCATCAAGTGGTGTTGGGGTATAATGGTTTTCCAACCCATGTTGAACAAGGAAAGTATGCGATAGACTGGGAAATGGAAGTCGGCACATCAGTTTTAGCTGCTAGAGAGGGAATAGTGACGGCGATTTTAGATAATTTTACGGAAGGTGGACCAGACCTTATTTATAAAGATAAAGCAAATTTTGTTGCTGTTCAACATTCTGATGGCACAGTCGGTCTTTACGTTCACAATGCTTATCATAGTGCAAAAGTTAAAGTGGGCGATAAAGTAAGAGCTGGTCAAGAGTTGGCTTCGGCTGGCAATGTTGGTTATAGTACGGATAATCATTTACATTTCGAAGTGCGCAGACCAATTAGTGGGAGTGAAAGTGTAACCGTTCCCACTAAATTTAAGATAGATTATAAAAAATCTGCTAAATTGGTAGAGGGTTTTTTTTATACCGCGCCCGGCGATACTCTTTTGTCTAAAGCCAGTGATTTGTACGGAAATGATTCGTTGGCGGCTTTGCCAGAAAGATTATCTAAATTAGTTAATTCCACTAGCAATCGAGAAAAAGCGGCGCAAATTTTGGTAAATTATTTAAAGGCTAATCAAGATAATATAAAAAAACAGTGGAAAGATTTGTCAGATCGAGCAGTGGCGGGAGATAGAGAAGCACAAAGACAGTTACAAGGAGTGTTAGACAATTGTTTAAGTTTGCAAATGAATAAAGATTTGGCAAAAATTTTTGATCCAGATTTGCCGGTATTGGCGGCGGCCGAGGAGGCAACGTCAATTTGGGATCAGCTGTGGGGATTATAAAGAGAAATAAAAAACTCCGTTTTAGTAGCGGAGTTTTTTAAACGATTTTTATAAAATTTTATAAAACAGCTTCTTTGGCAGCTTTAGCTACACGGAATTTTACTACAGTTTTGGCTGGGATCTGAATAGTTTCGCCAGTAGCTGGGTTGCGGCCAGCGCGAGCGGCGCGGTGTACTTTTACCAATTTACCAAGACCTGGTACTACGAAAACGCCAACTTTTTTTACTTCTTTATAGGCGATTTCTACCATGGAGTCCATAAGACCCGCTACATCTTTTTTATTTAAACCTGACT
>CAZEYR010000022.1:1404-14093 GCA_964516735.1 uncultured Gammaproteobacteria bacterium | reverse complement strand
AGTTTACATAAAAAATTAGAAAATGTCAATTAGAACAAACAAAAAACGCCCCGCTAAGGGCGTCTTTTTTGTAGAGCAAAAGACTATTTTAAGAGCAAGCCGACAATCAACAAAGCTACAATATTAGCTACTTTGATCATTGGGTTGATGGCCGGACCGGCAGTATCTTTATACGGATCGCCAACGGTGTCGCCGGTTACAGCGGCTTGATGAGCAAAAGAACCCTTACCGCCGTAGTTGCCCTCTTCGATGAATTTTTTGGCATTGTCCCAAGCGCCACCACCAGTAGTCATAGAGATGGCCACGAACACACCCGTGATGATAGTGCCGAGCAATAAACCACCTAAAGCCTCAACACCGAGTAACCAGCCAACCAAAACCGGAGCAAACACCGGAATCATGGCCGGTAAAACCATCTGTCCGATGGCGCCCTTAGTCACGATATCTACAGCTTTGCCATAGTCTGGTTTGTTGGTGCCTTCCATGATGCCAGCAATTTCTTTGAATTGGCGACGAACTTCTTCTACGACGTGGCCAGCTACTTTGCCCACAGATTCCATCAACATGGCTCCGAAAAGATATGGTAATAGGCCACCGATAAATAAACCAACCAAAACTTTTGGATCATTGATTAAAAATTTAACAGTGGCTGGCAATTTATGAGTATAATCAGCAAACAAAACCAAAGAAGCCAGGGCCGCAGAAGCGATAGCGTAACCTTTTGTTACCGCTTTGGTGGTATTGCCGACAGCGTCTAGCGGGTCGGTAATCTCGCGCACCTCTTTTGGCATATTAGCCATTTCGGCGATACCACCAGCATTGTCGGTGATTGGTCCAAAAGCATCGATAGTAACCACGATGCCGGTTAGAGACAACATACTAACCGCAGCGACGGCAATACCATAGAGGCCAGCGAAGTGGTAAGAGGCTAAAATAGCTGCCATGATGAACAAAACAGGTAAAGCCGTAGCTTTCATGGAAACAGCTAAACCGGCGATAATATTTGTGCCGTGACCGGTGGTACTAGCCTTGGCGATTTGTTGAACTGGTTTAAATTTTTTAGAAGTGTAATAATCGGTCAGCCAAACCATGATAGCGGTTAAAACCAAACCAATAACAGCAGCGGCGTAAATATTATTTACAGACAGATTGGGAATGCCGCTCAACAACCACTTGGTGATTGGATAAAAAGCAATTAAGGCAATCACTGCAGAAGCGGCCAAGCCTTTGTATAAGGCATTCATGACATTTTTTGATTCGCCTAAACGGATGAAAAAAGTACCTAAAATAGAGGCAATAATAGAAATACCACCTAATACCAACGGAAAAATTATAATTTTTTCGTTGCTTGGGTATAGCAAGGAACCCAAAACCATTGCGGCTAAAGCGGTAATGGCATAAGTTTCAAACAAATCAGCGGCCATACCAGCACAATCACCGACGTTGTCGCCTACGTTGTCAGCGATTACGGCCGGGTTGCGTGGATCGTCTTCTGGGATACCTTTTTCTACTTTACCTACCAAATCAGCACCAACATCAGCGGCTTTAGTAAAGATACCGCCGCCAATACGAGCGAAAACAGAAATTAAACTGCCGCCAAAACCCAAACCGATTAAAGCGGAAACATCCTTAGTTAATAAATAAAAACCAGATACACCGAGTAGGCCCAAACCAGCTACTAACAAGCCGGTGATAGAGCCACCTTTCACAGCTACGTTCATAGCCTCTTTAAATCCTTTTCTGCCGGCCTCGGCAGTGCGGATGTTAGCACGAACGGAAATGCTCATACCAATAGTGCCAGCTAAACCAGAACAAACCGCTCCGACCAAAAAGCCAAAAGCAGTCATCCAATCCAAGAAAATACCAATAATCAAGAAAATAACGGCGGCGGCGATAGCCACTGTTTTATACTGTCTTTTCAGATAAGCTTTAGCCCCGTCTTGAATGGCGCGGGCAATAGCTTGCATTTTTTCGTCCCCTGTTGGCTGTTTGTTGATCCAGCTAATCAAAATTACGCCATAAACGATGGCGATAACAGCCGGCAACAAAGCTAATAATGCTGTAATCATACTAATGGTATGAATTAAGATTTAAAAATGAATTAAATGATATAATCCGCCAGATTTGGTTGACGGATTGATTTTGTTGGTTATTTTATGGTAAGATGACTAATAAGTCAAGGTATGAAATATAATGTATTGTTAAATTTTTTACGCTTTTTAGTCCAGATCAAGCGATTTTTTTGGTGGTTAGGACCCGCCCTTATTTTGTTAATGGGCCGATTCCTGACGCCGATTTTACGGTTTTTGGGCTTTTTTGTTTATAAGATTAGTTATTTTTTAAAGAAAATAGGACTAAGCTCTTTTTCCGAGTTGTTTTTAAAGAGAGATAGCTTGCAATTTTTTATTTTTGTGATTTTATTATTTTTGGTCATACCCCAGACAAAAATATTTGCTCAAAAAAATAATTATTTCCCCGGGCAAAAAACAATCGCTTATAATTTGGGTCCGCAAGAAGAAAATTATGGAGTAGAACAGATAGTGTCTCAAGATGTGATTACTCCGCAAAATACCCCAATTTGGAAACAGGGATCTTTGGTTAGTGAATTAAATAATGGTGATAGTGGGGTGGTTAGTTGGAAAGATCAAGACATGGCGGGTATTTTGGCTGGCGGGGCGGCAGTAGGGCGTCCGATTATTATGCCGGGAGCGGCGATAGGAGGAAAAAGACAAGAAATGTTGGAATATATTATTCAACCGGGTGATTCTTTAAGCGGCATTGCTTATGAGTTTGGGATCAGCGTCCAGACAATTTTGTGGGAAAACAACATAACTGAAAGAACTACATTGCGTTTGGGTAGCAAGTTGCGCATCCCACCTACTAGCGGGGTGATGTATACTATTAAAAAAGGCGATACTTTGAAAAAAATTGCTACGAATTTTGGTGCAAAAACAGAAGATATTGTAAGTTTTAATAAATTAAAAGAAGATGGTACAGATTTAGTGATTGGTGAAAAAATTATGATTCCGGGCGGTGTCTTAAAAGTAGCTTCTGCAACAACCAAACCTTCGTCGAAAGCTAATACAACAGGGTCTTCTCAATATTACGCCACCCCAGCCGGCTCTAAACAGACACCCGGAGCCTCTGGTTTTGTATGGCCCTCCGGAGTAAAATATATTACCCAATATTTTGGCTGGAAACATTATGGTTTGGATGTCGCCGGCCCAATGAACACCCCAAATTATGCTGCTAAAGCTGGAACGGTGGAAATATCTCAATGTGGCTGGAATAGCGGGTATGGTTGTTATGTAGTAATCAATCATGGCGGTGGTGTAAAAACTCTATACGGCCACAATAATAAACTTTTGGTATCCCCGGGTGATTATGTAGAAGCCGGTCAAACCATTGGCTTGATGGGAAACACCGGAAACGTGCGCGGTATTACCGGTATCCATTTACATTTTGAAGTACAAATTAATGGTGTTAAGGTCAATCCTTTAGGTTACATTAGATAACTTGATTATTTTTAAAAAACGTGATAAAATTTGCTCATAAATAAGCGGTACCGTGGCCAAGTGGTAAGGCAAGGGTCTGCAAAACCCTTATTCAGCGGTTCAAATCCGCTCGGTACCTCAAAGCAACCCCAAGCAGGGGTTGCTTTTTCTTGCTCAAAAATAGTTTAACGAGTAATATAGTATAAAAGAATTAAAAACTTTGTGTTTTTATTATGCAAAAGTTAATGATTATTGATGGTAATGCTATTGTACATCGGGCTTATCACGCCCTTCCCCCGCTTACCACCAAAGATGGAAAAATGGTTAATGCAGTTTATGGTTTTACTTCAATGTTGCTAAAAGCATGGCACGATCTTAAGCCCACTCATATCGCTGTCACTTTTGATATGGCCGGAGGCACTTTTCGCCACACTAAATTTGCTAAATATAAAGCCACCAGGGTAAGGGCCGATCAAGAATTATATGATCAGATCCCCCTCGCTCATGAGGTGGTGCGAGCTTTTGGCATCCCAGTGTTTGAGAAAAAGGGATACGAAGCCGATGATGCGATTGGCACTATTGCCAAAGAGGTTAAAGAAAAAAAAGATGTGGAGGTTTTTATAGTGACCGGTGACATGGATACTTTACAATTAATTCGGCCGGGTTTAAAAATTTACGCTTTGCGCAAAGGAATGTCCGATATTGTAGTGTACGACAAAGAAGAGGTAAAAAATAAATATGGTTTTGGTCCAGAGATGATGGTGGATTATAAAGCCCTGCGGGGAGATACTTCAGATAATATTCCGGGGGTGCCGGGTGTCGGTGAAAAAACCGCCACCGAGCTGATTGAAAAAATTGGAGGTATTAAAAAAATTTATCAAGAATTGGAAAAGGGCAATTTGGAAATTAAAGGTTTTAAGCCGGGAGTGATCAAAAAATTAATTGAAGGCAGAGAGAGTGCCCAGATGAGTTTTGAATTGGCCACTATTGATCAAAATGTCCCAGAGTTGAATTTTCACCTTAAAGATTGTGAACTAAAAGATTTTGATAAAGAAAAAGTGATAAAGATGTTTCAAGAGTTTGAATTTGTGTCGCTCTTAAAAAGAGTGCCAGGGATGGCGGATGTGGCGACCGAACAAAAAAATAAAAAAACAGCGCTCAGGATTAAAAATTTTTCTTTTTTAAAAAATCCTGAGGCGGCCGATGTTAAAAAAATAGCTGCCCAAATTAAAAAAAATGGAAGTTATGGCGCTCGGGCGGTAATAGAGGGTGGTTTGTCTGAACGAGGATTGTCCGGTTTAATAATAGTAACAGACGGTGATGGTTGTTTTATTAAAAAAGAATTATTAGATGAGCTTAAAGAGGTATTTTTTGATGAGAAAATAGTTTTGGCCGGACATGATTTGAAGCAATTATTTAAAGCCCTATTAGTAGAAGGGGTAGAAATTAGAAATAAATATTTTGATGCCATGGTGGGGTCATATTTGTTGAATCCGGGCAGTCGTTCACATGATCCAAGTAGTATTATATTAAGATTTTTGGGTAAAGAATTGCCGGTGGCCAGTAGTCAGGCAGGGTTGTTCGGGGTGGATGTAGAGCGTTTAGCGCAAGAATTATTTTGGATTACTCAAACGGTAGAAAAGATTAAAAACGAATTGGTAAAAACCGAAGATTTGGGTTTGCTGGAAAAAATAGAAATGCCTTTGGAAAAAGTGTTGGCCAAAATGGAAAACAATGGAGTGGCGGTGGATGTTAAAACGCTGGGGAAATTAGCCAACGAGGTTAATGCTGATATTAAAAAAGTGACAGATAAGATTTATAAAATGGCTGGGGTAGAATTTAATATCTCGTCGCCGATTCAGTTGCGCGAGGTGTTGTTTGAAAAATTAGAGATTCCAGTGGAAGGAATCAAAAAAGGTAAAACGGGTTTGTCTACCGGGGCGGAACAGCTGGAAAAAATGCGCGGTCTGCATCCAATTATTAATGAAATTGAAAGTTATCGTGAGCTGACTAAATTAAAAAATACTTATATTGATGTTTTGCCAAATTTGATCAATAAAAAAACCGGTCGTATTCATGCCAATTTTAATCAGGCAGTGACAGCCACCGGGCGTTTGTCTAGCTCGGATCCAAATTTGCAGAATATTCCTATCCGGACAGCTTTAGGCCGCGAAGTGCGCAAGGCTTTTGTGGCCGAAGAAGGAAATGTGCTGGTGAGTGCCGATTACTCTCAAATTGAGTTAAGAATCGTGGCTTCATTGGCAGAAGATAAAAAAATGATAGAGATTTTTGAGAAGGGAGAAGATATTCATCGAGCCACTGCCGCGGTAATAAATGGCGTGCCTTTGGACAAGGTGACCAAAGAAATGCGTCGGGCGGCCAAAGAGATCAATTTTGGTGTTTTGTATGGCATGGGAGTTTATGGTTTAAGCTGGCGAGCGGAAATCAGCCAAAATGAGGCTAGGGATTTTATCAAAAAATATTTTGAACAATTCTCTGGCGTAAAAAAATATATTGATCGGACTTTAGAATTTACAAAAAAGGAAGGATATTGCGAGACGCTTTTTGGACGTCGGCGTTATATACCAGAATTGAATTCCAGTAATTTTCAGTTGCGCTCGGCAGCAGAAAGAATGGCTATTAACCATCCGATTCAGGGCACGGCGGCCGACTTAATTAAGATGGCGATGATAGAAGTGGATAAAGAAATCGCCAAATATAATACCGAAGAGGCAAAAATGATTTTACAGGTGCATGATGAGCTGGTGTTTGAGGTAAAAAAAAGTTTGGTGCCGGAAATTTCTAAAATTTTAGAAAGAGCAATGGAAAATGTAGTCAAATTACGTGTGCCGATCAAGGTAGAAGTGTATGCGGAAAAAAATTGGGGAGATATAAAATAAAAATATCGGATTTAATTTTGTTTTTATGATGTTGCTGTATATCTACGGTGAAGACACTTTTCGCAGTCGAGAATATTTACACCAAATGGTGGTGCAGTTTAAAAAACAGCGTGATCCACAGGGCTATAATGTGGTGTTTTTGGATGGAAAAAAAGAGAAAGGCGATAAATTGTTTGGAGAAATTTTTGCCGCCCCATTTTTGGCCGAGCGTCGTATGGTAGCGTTGGAAAATTTGTTGTCATCTAGCGACAAAGATACTTTAAAACAACTAATCAAAGATATTGAGGGAAAAAAGATTCCCGACACTACGGTTTTGTTGGTTTGGCAAGGAGAGCCGTTAGGAAAAATTAAAGAGTGTAAAACGCTACATGAAGTTTTGTCTAAAGAGAAATACGCCCAAGAGTTTAAAAAACTGGAAGGCGCGGATTTGGCAGTTAGAATTAAAAAACAGATTGCCGACAAGCAAGGCAAAATAAGTAATCAAGCCGCCGCATACTTGGCTCAAAACGTAAAAAGCGACATGTGGTTGCTGTCTTCTTTGACGCAACAACTAGCGGCCTATAAGAGATCTGAAGAAATAACTTTGTCAGATGTTAAGTTGTTTTTGGAAGAAAAAGAAGAAGATAATGTTTTTAATATGGCGGATGCTGTTGTAGGAGGCAATCGAGCTCGAGCGTTTAAAATTTTGGAAGATTTGCGTCGTGGCGGTGAGGATGATCATTTTTTATTTAGTATGGTCAGTCGTCAATTTAAAATACTTTTAGAAATAAAGGACGCGTTGGAAAAAGGGCACAACCCGGCTGATCCGGAAAAGGCCAAAGTTTTTGGTCTGCACCCTTTTGTAATTAAAAAGAGTTTGCCTGTGGCCAAGAAATACAGTCGTCAGCAATTAGCCGATAGATACTATCAATGTCTACAGGCGGATATAAAAGTAAAGACCGGCCAAGGCGGCCAGTCTGAACTGTTGGATTTGTTTATTGGGAAGTGTTAGTGCCCTTTCTTTTTTTTTGTTCAGTCTCCACCTGTCTTTCTAGCTCTGACTCTTTTCTTTGAATTTCTTTACCGATAGTGTCTTCAAACAATTTTAGCTCCCTAATTATTTTTAGTCTGGATTTTTGGTCTGTTTCTTTGTTTAGGTCGGCAATAATTTTTTCTCTTTCTCGTTTGGCTTTTCTAAATACCCAGGCCTCGGCCCATTCATGTCTTTTTTCTTTGGTGGTGAGATCAGGTTTAAGATCGGGGGTATAAATTAAAATACCCTCACCGGATTTTATTTTTTGGAAAATACCAGTTTCATCGGAAAGAGTGTTGGCTTGTTCGAAAGGAACTTTGCTATCAGTAACGAGGTATGCTCCGCCAGTAATACTAATATTTCCGCCAAGAGGATTTTTTACTGATTGAACAGATTTATTTAGTCTATCTAAAAATTCCTGTTCAATTCCTTTTTTAACCCGACCGATTACCGTAAATTCATCTCCGCCGGTGCGACCGACAATGTCATCGCTTCTTAATCCAAGGATGTCTTTAAGGCGTCCGGTTAGGGCTTTAACCACATCTTTTAACACCAAATCCCCGGTGGCATGTCCTTTTTGGTCATTGATTAATTTAAAAGAATTAAGATCAAAATTAACAAAAACTAAATTTTCTTGTGTAAAATCAGTTTCTTCAATAGCGTCTTTGTATTTTATTTCTACGCCCGGCTTGGATAGACCGTCAAATTCTCCCGTCAAAGAATCATTTAATTGTTTTTCTTCGGTTTGTACTTTTGCCACGGCTTGGTCCAATAGGGTTTGTCTTTGTCGATTAAGCAGGTTGAGAGAATGTTTGATTAAAATTGGCTGTGATTCCACATGCTCTATAATATCCTCTATTTGTTGTTCGGTAATACCAAGGTCTTTCTCTATTTCTTCCGGAGTTTTGTTGGCTAATAAATAGCTTCGTAATTGTTGATATTTTTTAAGGTCAATGCCTTTTTCTCTAGCTTCATCAATTTCTAAAATTTGTTCATGTCCAGATATTGCTGTTGTAAGAATAAGACTATTAATGGATTCTCGAAAATATTTTTTTATTTTTTCTCTCTTTCGGCGGTTTGGTTCTATGCTTCTTAGATATTCATCGGTAGGTGGCACATAAAAGCCCTCGGGATTTTTAAGCATCTCGTTAATTTTAGCTTCTCGCGAAGCGTGTTCAATTTTTATATTTTTATCTGGAGAAATTACTTTTGGTGGCACATAGCGAAAAGATGCATATTCTCCACCAATGGTTGGGCGTTCGGGCATAAATTGATAAGCTAAAAATATTTAATATTATCTCATCAATGATGTTTTTTGGCAAATAAAAAACACCTCGGTTGGGAGGTGTTTTAAGGGTTTTTTATTTTTTTACTGTTTTGTTTACTTTTTTCATCAAGCGAGAAAGTTTTCTGGCAGCAGTATTCTTTTTGATAGTGCCGTGTTTAGCGGCCTTGTCTAAAGCTTGTTGAGCCAAGATAATGCTTTTTTTAATATCCTCGGCCGTGCTGGCTTTTAAAGAATTCTTGATGGCTGTTCGGAATTTAGCTTTTCTAGCCTGATTTAGAGCTGTTCTTTTTTTGGCTTGTCTTAGAGCCTTTTTGGCATTTTGAAGATTTGGCATAAATATTTTAATGCAGTTAAACAATGTTGAGAGCGATCGTTTGACTGAGTTAGTGGCTATATAATAGCCTGTTTTTGGCTAAAAGTCAAGGCCTAATCTTCTAAACTGGGTTTTTCTAGCAGGGTTGGTTCAATTTGGCGGTCGCCATCAGTGATTTTGACTACATCTTTATCAATCTTGTTAAGCTCCTTGTAGGCAAGATTGTAGCTATTAACCGTAGTCGCCAGATTGTTACCGAGTTTTTTGACATATTCGTCGTAAGCGGCGATATGCTTGCCTAAATCTTCTACTCGCTTGCGAATTTCTTTGGCCGATTCTTCGATTTGTAGAGCGCGCAAGCCCTGCATTACAGTTTGCAAATAGGCTAAAAAAGAGGTTGGCGATACGATAATTACCCTGTATTTGCTGGCGGCCCGTTGAATTAAGTTTTCGGTGTCTTCATCTTTGAGAGCGCCAATTTTGTTGATTAATAGATCGTAATAGATGGCTTCATGTGGAATAAACATAAAAGCAAAGTCCATAGTCCCCTTTTCCGGTTGAATGTATTTGGATGTTTCTTGAATACGCAGTTTGAGGTCGTTAACGAAGGCTTTTTCCAGACGGTCGCGTTCTTGTTCGTCGCGAGACTCTACTAAGCGATTATAATTTTCTAAAGAAAATTTAGAATCAACTGGAATAATTTTATCTTTGACAAAAACCGCGGCGTCCACAATTGTGCCGTCTGGAAAAGGATATTGCATCTGATAACTCCCGGGCGGTAAGACGTTTTTTAATAAAGTTTCTAAATAATATTCGCCAAGAATGCCACGCTGCTTCGGGTTTTTTAAAATATCTTGCAAACTTTGTAATTGGTCGGCAAAATTGACTACTTGTTTGTTTGTTTCGTCTAATTTAGTCAGTCGTTCAGTGACGTCAGAAATAATTTTAGCGCTTTGTCCAAACTGCATCTGGATAGTTTTGTGTAAATTATTTTGAGTGTCAGCCATGGCCCGATTGGTATCGGAAATTTTTTTGTCCACCAATCGGTTTAGATCTTGGATTTGATTTTGTAACATTAAAAAAAGATTTTGTTCCCCCTCTTTAGGTTTGTTTTGTTGTTCTAACTTTTTATATAAAATAAAAATCGCAATTAGAGCGATGAGTAAAATGGCAGTAATGAGCACTAAAAAAAATGTTTGCATAAAATCTTTTAATAAAGAAGTATTAGTCCATTTTATTATGAACGTGGGCACTTGTCAAAAAAGCTAAATTAGGCTAAAATGCCCAAAACATTAGCCCTCGTAGTTCAATGGATAGAACAGGTCCGTCCTAAGGACAAAATGTGTGTTCGATTCATGCCGGGGGCACGCTGGGCCCGTAGTACAGTGGTAGTACGAGGCATTCGCATTGCTTAGACAGGAGTCCGATTCTCCTCGGGTCCACAATTACATTAGTTTCATTATATATTGATCAACTGGTGCGTAGTCATCAGTTAAAACCGGTAAATTATTAGGAAATTCTTTAGTCCAAAGATTTTTTAGATAAGAATTTATCTCTTTATTTTCATTTTGCCACTCGGGCAATTTTTTTGTTTTTAAAGCGACGATCATAATGTTTTGCGGATCTTCCGGTGCGGTTTGATTTTTTACTTGTAAGGCATAAACTTGGGGAAAAATTTGTTTCATAGTGTTAATTTCGGCATTTAAAAACTGACTCTTGTTCCCTGCTAGAGAGGAAATTACGTTTAAGAGCACTACTCCGTTGTCGCTTAATGATTTTTCTACCGCAGTCATCGCTTCTTTGGTTGTCATGTTATAAGGTATGGAATAAAAAGAACGGAAAGCGTCCAAATATATCACATCATATTTTTTTTGGTTGCGGTTTAGATAAGTACGACCATCTTCGTGATAGATGGCTAAGCGATGGTTATCGGTAAGATTAAAATATTTTTTGGCTAATTCAGTAAATTTGGGGCCAATTTCTACTACATCCAAAGTTTTGTCAGGATATTTTTTTAAAAAATCTTTGGGATAAGAATAGGCGCCACCCCCTATAATCAGAGCTTTTTTAAAATTTGGATAAAAATGTTCATCGAGGCGGTAAAATTTAGTATAATCAAAAACCAATTCATCGTCTTGATCTAAAAACATGGCGGATTGAGCCTCGTGAGGGTTGTTTAAAAGATATAAGACAGGGCGTTTACTGGCTTGGTCAGTGCCTTTAGCGATCAACACTCTTGAATAATTGGTGTCAACGTCAATTGTGCCCAGCGCAATTAGATGTTTTTGTGTCGCATAAGAGGAAAAAATGACTAGACCAATAAATATAATAGTAATAATTTTTTCAGTTTTTAAATCTTTGGGTGCTACTAAAATGGAGATTAACCAGAGCAAAACAGCCAACAAATTAGTAATGGCGGTGTTGCCGAAGTATGAAATTAGAAAAAAACCAGAGAGAAATGTGCCAAAAATACTGCCCAAGGTGGAAATTGCATACAATTGGCCCACGGCCGTGCCAGAGGTGTTGAGATTGTGGAGTTTTAATTTGACGGCATAGGGGGAAATCATACCTAGTAAAATACTGGCCGGGGCGAATAAAAGAGTGGCGGAAATTACAGAAGAAAAGCGAATATCTTGAATAATCTGAGTTAAAAAGGACAAAATTACTCCTTTGAGCAAGGTAATAATAATTACCGCTAAGGCGCTGAGGAGGATGATTAAAGAAAAAGTTTTATAGTTTGGGTTTTTATCAGCGATTTTTCCGCCCCACCAATAACCCAAACTAAGGCTACCTAGTATAATGCCAATTAAACTAGTCCAAACAAAAATGGAAGACCCAACATAAGGAGACATAATGCGCGATCCGACCATTTCTAAAATCATTACTACTGCGCCACAAAGAAAAATGGCTAACTCTAGCGAATATTTATTGATATAATTCATACCAGTTTAGTATATAATAAGATAAAAATTAAGAGATATTTCGTTGTTTTTTGCCAGCTAACCCTCGTTACTCCAAGTGTTTTATACAATTTGTATTTTTGTAGCCTGTGTTTATAAAGTTCCTATGTTTGTCCCTGTTTCTTGTGAAACAGAAGGCTGGGTATTTTTAAACTGTGGATAATTTTGTGTATAAAGTAGTCGCTTTGTGGATAAAAGTCACGATTTGTGTACACTAATGTACACATTTAGCTGGTTTAGATCCTAGTTACCTAGTGGGTATATCGCCGTAATCTTTGATTAGCTCGTATTTTATAACATTGTTTTTCCAGCTAGAAAAAGTCCTTTCTTTTTCACCAAATAATCGGCAGTCAAAAAAAGGTATTATTTTTTTTGTTAGTATTGTGCGATTTCTTACTAATAACAAGCAATATTTTGAGCCCCCCTGTTTAATTGTATAGATTTTTTGGGTTAAATTAACTCTTTTTTTAAATAATTCTAGTATTTTTTTATCAGAATATCTGGTCTTTAGTTGAAAAACTGGGATTTTTTCTTTATTTATCGTTGTCCAAAAGAAAGACCCATGAGCAGTGATGTAGCCAGCGTAAAAGTCTTGGTTAGGAATTTCGACGGGTAGGGAATGTTTTTTATGGAGTGTTTTGTTCATATCTTATTTTAAAATTTTGGACACGCCGGGTGGGTTTATTGTAGAAAACGAAGGTGGTTATAAAACGTGGTTATAA
>CAZEYR010000022.1:0-1304 GCA_964516735.1 uncultured Gammaproteobacteria bacterium | reverse complement strand
GTGGTTATAAAACGTGGTTATAATTAGCGGTCGAACAGAAAATGGATACAGAGAATAATAAAATTTGAAAATTCGGGTGAAAATGTAGAAGGATAAAAAAGCAGTTTCGTGTGAAACAGAGAGCTTATTTATTTGTATCCATTTGGAAATTATACCCTTTAATTTTAATGATAAAAAGTTTAGAAGTCAAACTTTAAATAATGACTTATGCACAGTTGTAGAAAGCGGTTTTTGTGCTATAATATACCAGTCAGTTTAAATTAAAATTTTAGTACAATTCAAATAAAATTTATGAGAAACCATCGGTTGCTAAAAGTTTTAGACATACTTGGTTATATTTTTTTGTTGTTAACTGTTTTTGCGGTTCCATTTTTTTTGGATAAAAGTTTAGTTAACTTTTATATCATACCAAAACAGTATATATTTATTGGGTTGACACTAATCTCCCTTTTGCTTTTTGCTGTTAAAATTATTTTATCAAAAAGAATTCATTATCGACATTCGGTTTTAGACTTGCCAATTATAATTTGGCTTAGCGTGTGCCTGTTATCGTCGATCTTTTCTGTTAATATTTATGATAGCTTTTTTGGCAGAAATGATGCTTTTGTTTTTAATTTTATTTTTGCCCTTTTCTTAGTAATTTTTTATTTTTTATTAACTAATTATTTAAAAACCACATCGCGTTGGCGCGCTTTGATAGACTTGTTGGTGTTGTCCGGAGGATCCAGCGCCTTGCTTTTTATATTGAAAGTAATTTTTAAATTAGATCTGTTAAGCCGTTTCGGCCAAATTTGGAACTTAACTGACAGGATTAATAGTTTGTTTGGCCTATGGCTGGTTGTAATTTTTATTTTGGCGGCTGGACAGCTAGTCAAGAAAAATTTGCCGGTAGGCAAGTCATTGTTTTATTTTTTTATTTCTATTTTGACTTTTGTTAGTTTAGTTTTGTTGGGTTTTACAGTTTTGTGGTGGTACTTTTTAATCGGTTTAGTGTTTTTGCTCTTAATCGGCATAATTTTTCTCAGAGAAGCTAGACTGGGTTGGCTGTCTGTCTTATTCGCTTTATTAATTTTAAGCAGTGTCTTTGTTGTCTTTGGTACGCCCAGAACATTACAATCAGTTTTGCCGGCTGAAGTGTCATTAGGTTTTAAACCATCTTTATCGATTGCGTCTGATACAGTTTTGTCTGGAGCTAAGTCGTTTTTAATTGGCACCGGACTTGGCACCTTTAATTATGATTTTTCAAAATTTAGACCGGATAGTTTTAATTATGACAGCATGACGTGATCGTTGCGTTTCAGTCA
>CAZEYR010000021.1:0-14373 GCA_964516735.1 uncultured Gammaproteobacteria bacterium | reverse complement strand
CGTTAAAATCTTCCGATGAAATCCACAATTCATTAGCGCCTACAGTTTTTTCATCATCACACCAGTTGATAATTTTACTTGGTGTAGTTTCTAAATTTTTAACCACGACATTACTTTTTTCTATTACTTCAACCAGCTTGGTACTGTCGGATCCAAAAGACTCGGAAGTGTTTAAATTAAAACCACTTATTTTTATTATGGCATTGCCGGTGATAGACCCGCCTTTACTACCGAGTTTTTTAACCCCATCAGATAAACCAAATTTTTGCACAGCTTCATCAATATTATCTATTTTAAACGTAGATCGAATAGGTGCTACAGATTCAATCGGACCTCCCTCATGTATAAAACTAGGTTTCCAATCCAAAGGATACTTTGCTGAAGAATTTGGATAAAAATATAAATTAGGTGTTTGTTCATATTCAAGCCTACTATCAGTCTTAAACGCATATAAAAACTCCCCTTCAACAACCACTTCTCCCGTGTAGGCAATAAACGTACAACATTCTTCGACAAATTTCATTTTTCCGTTACCATCAGTAACTCTATCGCTTTTATATAAAGATTCTGTTCTACCACAATTAACTACAGGACAAACTGAGGTCTTTTTACTATTTCCAAAACCAATATTTTTATAAGAACAACCGGAAATTAACATCACACCCACCAAAAGAAAAATAATTTTCTTCATAAATAATATTAATTAATAAATAATTAAAACCTCTCACACAAAATCTTTCCCGAACAATATTCATACTTATAATGTAGTCTATCTAAACACAACCCAGCTAAAAGAGAAAGAAAATAAATAATTGCAGATAAAATCAACATTAATTTAAGCAGGTTTTGTTTGGAAATAATATTTTTTTCTTTCAACTCTTTCCAAGCCAACAAAAACCAGATGCTAAAAAAGAAAATAGATACAGGAAATACAAACCAAAAAACCATTAAAACCACAGCGAAATCTCTGGTCAGCATTTCAATAGGAATCAATAATAAATATGCCGGTGCGCTAGATAAATAACTTTGTATCATCCCAACCAGAGCAGGGGCTACCAAATTATCCGGCTCGCTAATCATTTGTATAAGCACGAAGCAACCACCTAAAATAAAAACCGGAATAAAATATAATAAATATAAAGTAAACCACAAATTTTTAACCACCACCCACATCTCCGTCTTTGTTTTTTCTGCTATAAATTTAAGATGTTTGTAAAAACCAAAATATACAAAAACTGCCGGCACAGCCAGAATTGAAAAATATACACAAATACTAGTTGCTAATGCTAAAATTGGTTCTTCCATATCCTTAATATCTTAACGAAAAAACATACAAATGTCCAGTTTTAGCTTAGAAACAGGAGATCCGCGGGGTCGGCCGCGGATCGATGGGGAGGGATTGGTTGAGGCGAAGGACAGGCCGACTAATCGTCGGCCGTCTTCGTACGCGCGATGAAACTGTGGAGAGCGGCCTGGAGCAGGTCGTGGACCCGCGGATTCATTCCGCCGTTTGGCACTACGAAATCCGCCTTCCACTTTGTCGGCTCCACGAAAGCCTCGTGCATCGGGCGGACCGTGTTCAAATACTGATCCACCGTCTTCTTCGGATCACGCCCTCTTTCTTCCACATCGCGCAGAAGCCGTCGACAGACGCGAATGTCCGGCGGGGTGTCCACGTAGATGAAGAAATTGAACATGTGACGAAGTTCAAGAATAGCCCCGATCAAAATACCGTCCAACAAAATGATAGGTCGCGACTCCGTAAACACGGTTTCGTGCTTGCGAAGATGCGTCGCAAAATCATAACGCGGCGCATAAACGCTAGTACCACACACCAGCAATTGCAAATCAGAGATCAGCCGACCAAAATCAATCGAATCAGGGTGGTCGTAGTTCACCTCCTCTCGCTGTTGTGGTGTGAGATCCGGCCGGTGTTTATAGTACCAGTCGCATTCCATGCGCAGGCACTTATCCTGGCCGAGGATGTCAGCGATCGCCTTGGCGAGCTCGGTCTTTCCTGACCCGCTTCCGCCAGCGATCCCAATCAATTCACTCTTCAACGTTCACCTCCCAATCTAGGAAAAAACAGGCCTCCCCGGCCTATTTTTTCGTGTTTCAATGAGCTCGCAATATAATAGAAGACACGAGCGACTTTGTCAATTTTACTTTACCTCTCCCCCGCCCAAACATTTTCCATATTTATAAAACACCGCAAATTGCCCCGGAGTCGGTGCCCGCTCGGCTTTTTCAAACCGCACAATAATATTTTTATTTTTTTCCAGCACTGTACAATTTTGTAATTTTTGACGATGGCGCATTCTCACCTTGCAACCAAACGGCAACCTCGGCTGTTTTCCGGATATCCAATTAACCTCATCAACCATCACTTCATATTTATACAGCATTGGATCATCATCATATCCAACAACCAATTCGTTTCTGGAAATATTTTTTTCTATCACAAAATAAGGGCGACCGTTGCCTTTTCCCAACCCCAACCCTCGCTCACCGATTGTATAAAAAGCTAAACCGTCATGCTCGCCCACTACTTCTCCCCCCGTTGTCACAATCCGGCCTTTTTCTTGTTTAATTCTTTTTTGTAAAAATTCTTTCATCGGCACCTCACCAATAAAACAAATACCCATACTTTCTTCTTTCTGCGCCGTCGGCAATCCGTATCTTTCCGCTAATTTTCTTACCTGATCTTTTTTATATTTTCCAATTGGAAATAAAACATTTTTTAGCTGCTCCTGATTTAGCTGGTGCAAAAAATATGTCTGATCTTTATTATCATCCTTGGCGCAAACCAGTTTCATCTTTCCAAAACACTTTTTTACCTGCGCATAGTGGCCAGTGGCAATATAATCAAAACCTAGTTCGCGCGCTTTTTCCAGCCAAAAACCAAATTTAATAAACTTATTACACATCACATCCGGATTTGGAGTGCGACCTGCCTCATATTCTTTATACATGTACGACAAAACCAATCGATCGTATTCTTTTACAAAATCCAATCTCAACAACTTTATTCCTAACTTAGCCGCTACTCGCAAAGCATCTTGGTAATCTCCACGCCAACAAGACTCTGGCGCATTTTGGTCGTCATAATTAACCATAAAAGCACCGGTCACATCATAACCCCGGCGCACCAAAAGAGCAGTGGCTACCGAAGAATCCACACCGCCAGACATGCAAACTAATATTTTTTGTTTATTTTTATTCCACATATGTTCGTGGTCATTATACCTAATTTTTAATGGCTTTACAAGAAAAATAAAACTCCCCCGAACAGGTCGGAGGAGTTAAAATTTCCATTCAAACTTAGCTATTGCGACGAGCTTGTAAACAAGCGCGGCAATATACTGGTTTGTCACCGGATGGTTGGAAAGGAAGCTCAGTGATCTGAGTACCGCATTGTGCACAAGTCAAATCGACTTGGAACATTTGGCGTGGAGCGCGAGGACCGCGACCCATTCCCATTCCAGCACCACCACGACGATCCTGGCGATAAGCACGGTTGCATTCGTTGCAATATACCGGGCGATCACCAGAAGGTTGAAAAGGCAATTGAGAGATGTGAGCACCGCATTTAGCGCAAGTGCAATCTACATCAAACATTTGTCTGTCAGAACCAAAAGCCATAGTTGTACTGTTGTATAGTTCCCAAAATGTGTTTTGAGAAAATTATATAAATTTTCGACCTACTGTTTGGGAACTACTGTTACCCAAATTACTCAAATAGTATAGCATAAAAAGCACCCGCTGTCAAGATATGACAACGAGTGCTAATTATAGAGAAAAACGACTAATCCAACTTAACCACCTCTCCGGGCTTAATTACTTTTGGTTGAGATACAACATTTGATATTTCCAACGGTTTTTTTGGCTCTAAAACACTAGTCGCTGGCGGTTGTAGAGTAGCGAGGGAAATGCCTTTTTGCGTCGAATCCACTCGTACTACCGGCTCAGACTTTTTAAAATCCAAATCTTTTGGCTTGTCGCCTTGATCTTTTTTATCCCTATTGCCTCGCCTGTCTCGATCATCACGTCGACGATTTTTTCCACCGTCTCGCCTATCATGATTTGACGACAACGATTCTTTGGGCCTATTAGACGATGGCGGATTATTTCTAATTCTGGAAGACTGGCTGCCTTTATTCAGACCACCCGGGGTTGGCAGGGGCACAACACTAGGTCGAACATTTTCTTCCAACGAGCTTGATGATATGGTTACAGTTTTTTTATCGTTAAACATCGCCTCTTCTTCGTCTACAGCCATTTCTCCCGCCGCCTGATCTCCCATAATTACCATACCACTCCAACGGGCGATTTTATCCTCGATTTTTTCTCTGGGCACCGCATAACGCTCTCGCGAAACTCTTGTTACTTTGTCAAAACTATCGGTCGGCGACCCAATCGGCGGCAAAGTGGCCGCAGAAAATGGACGAGAAGCCACGCCATCAATCATTAATTTTAAATAAATTTGAAATTTTGGCAGATTAACCAAATCTTCTTCGGTAAAAGTCGGTATATATTCTTTGGCCAAAATTTCGGCATCAGTAGAGCCAACCCGAAAAGTCACCATTGTACCAACGTTACCGATAATAGCGGCCATTACTTTTTCGTCTAATTGCTCCATGTATTGATGAGCCATAATTAAATCCAAACGATATTTTCGAGCTTCAGACAAAATATTAGCGAAACTTTCCGTAGCAAAATTTTGAAATTCATCTACATATAAAAAGAAGTCGCGACGATCTGATTCTGGAATATCTACGCGTTCCATGGCCGCTAATTGAATTTTGGTAATTAACATACCGCCAAGCAAGCGGGAATTGTCTTCACCAATACGCCCTTTAGACAAATTCATGATAAAAATTTTCTTATTATCCATGATTTCACGAATGTTGATACGAGAAGTTACTTGAGCGACGATATTTCTAATCACAGAGGCTGATAAAAATTGGCCAATTTTATTTTGGATTGGCGCCACTGCCTCTTGTTTATATTTATCATTATAATTAGCAAATTCATTTTGCCAAAAAGCTTTTACGACCGGATCTTTTAAATTTCCCACTACTCGATCGCGGTATTCTTCATCCGCCAACAAACGATTGATACCAAGCAAGGTGGTGCCGGGATAATCCAACAAAGCTAAAATGGTATTATTAAGAATGTATTCCATGCGGGAACTCCATACATCTGGCCAAATCTTTTTGAACACCCCCATCAAACCGGAAGCCACTAAATGTTTTTGTTCAGCCTTAACTGTTTCTAAAATGTTAAAGCCAATTGGAAAATCTACATCAGCCGGGTTGAAATACACTACGTCATTGATGCGATTTGGTGGAATATAATTGATAATTTTTTCGGCATAATCACCGTGCGGATCAACTAAGCCAACACCGTGGCCGGCATAGATATCATTTAAAATCATGTTTTCCATCAAGGTAGTTTTTCCCATACCGGTTTTACCCACCACATACATATGACGACGGCGATCATCTAATTTGACGCCAAATTTTCTAAATTGATTGCGGTAATTAGTCAAACCAAAAAAATTGATGTCAGGATTGGCCTTCAGCAACGGTTCGGTTTTTTTAGGTTTTTCCGGCTGAGCGCCACCTAAGCTATACGGAGCGCCAGCATCAGTAATTAAGTCACTAGACATGTGAATATTATAACACAAACAAAAAACAGAGAAAAGTTAATACCAGACAACGCCTTTTCTAACAACAAAACCATCGGGCGCTGGTGCATAATTAAAAAGGGTTATTTTTTCTAAAATCTGGATTAAAAATCTGCCGACTTTCTCCATCTTGCACCCAACCACGTTCAAAACCTAAATCCAACAAATATTCATAAGCCTGATTAAATTCCTCTTTACTCACCATCCGACTAATATTTTCAAATTCGTTGGCTCGATATAGCGGATTGTACTGGTTCATCAAGCTTACGGAAACTTGGTTGTTAATTTCGGCTATTTTTTTTAAAACTCCCAAGGTATTGTCTAAATGTCCCGGTAAAATCAAATGACGAACAATTATTTTGTCTTCTCCTACTTGTCTCAACATTTCTTGCAAGGCTTTTTCTGCCACTACTGAATATTTTTTAATTCCAGAATATTTAAAGCCTAAACTATCATCACTGTATTTAAAATCCGGCAAATACACATCCACTACCCCATCCATCTGGCGTAACACTTCTACGGCTTCATAACCATTGGAATTCCAAATTATTGGCAAGTATAAACCGTTTTTCCTAGCTATTAACACCGCCTGTTTAATCGCTTTCCACCAGATAGTTGGTGTTACTAAATCAATATTCACTGCTCCTGATTCTTGTAAAGATAACATGATCCTCACTAATTCATCCACCGTATATTCTCGACCCAAATCTTCTTGGGAAATTTGATAATTTTGACAAAATACGCACTGTAAATGACAGCCGGTAAAAAATATTCCTCCCGCCCCCTGATCTTTATAGCCAATCAACGGTGGCTCTTCGCCAAAATGCTTGCCATACCAGGCAATTTTTACTTTATTATTATTCATGTACTAAGAATTTTCTGGGTATTTTTCTCTTAAATCTTTCATTAATAATTTGACCACTATCGGATAATATAAAAATTCTGTTTTATTTTTGGGATTTTGTTTTATCTTTGTATAGAGATCCAATAAATTTTTCGCTCCAAACCGCTTAAGCAAACCAAGTAAATTTCCTCGTCCTGTGGAGTAAGCCAATAAAGCTAGCTCATCATCTCCAAATTTTTCTTTTTCCTGTAAAAAAATCTTCACTCCCGCTCGCATACAAATTTCTTCATCAAATCGAGCATCTTTGCCAGGATCAATCAATTGTTTTTGAAGCACTTTTTTCTTGGCCGGACCAGATTGCCCTTTTTTCTTCAAATATGTTTTCCAGTAATATCCTTCATTGATCTCTGGCGGCAAAGAAAACCCGGCCTGACGAAAAGTGTCTGGCATAATTTGCATTATTCCGGCAGCACCGGCAGCCGAAACGGCTTTGCTGTCAAATTGACTTTCTGTAGCTGCTAATCCCAGAATCAAATACGGATCAACTCCTTTTTCTTGACCGATCTTTTTAGCTAAATCAAAAATCCTCTTTCGATTTTCCGGGACATTTAATTGGACAAATTCCGGACTTTTTTTGCCAGAAAAACGATTTTTTAACATCCAAGTATAAATTTGCTTTTCAAAATCACTTTTTTCTACCAAACATTTATCTATGCAGACGCTGTCGTTAAAAACATCGTCAATTGATCTTAAGGTTTTATCCATTACGTCAGGCCCCTTATCAAATTCGGCCATCGTTTCTGGTGCGGGCGGCATTACCTGGCGATCCTCCCCCATCGCGGAAGAACCGGTGGCCAATCCCAAAGCCAAGGCCGCTGCTTTAGCTGCTTTAACTGTTGACGATTCTTTTATGTTATGGAAAAAACCTTTTTCCCCGTGTTTTCCTTCTGGCATAAATTAAATTTTAATTAATTTAAAGACTCTGTCACGAGCCAACGCCCAAGTAGCCAATGTTTGACCGTTCCAAATTTCTCCACGTTGTATCATTTCTTCCAGCTCATCCACCCGACGAATCATCACTTCGATATCGCCTGTTGCTTCAGGCTGTGATTCTGCCACCTTAGTCATTTCTGTAGCAATAAAAACATGAGTGGTATCTTTTGCCAAAGCGGCCGCCCCCTCGAAAGTTCCTACTTTCAAAAAATCACCAGCCCTCCAACCAGTTTCTTCCAAAAGTTCTCGGCCGGCCGCCTCCAAAGCAGACTCTTTTTGGTGCAATCCACCGCAAGGAAATTCTATACTTTGTTTATCTCTAAGATAGCGATGTTGTAAAATTAAAATCACTTTTCCCTCATCAGTTAAAGGCACTACCATGGCACAACCTGTGGTCTCAACATAGTAATAATCCCCTTCCTGTCCATTCGATAATAAAAAACGGTCATGATTGAAAGAGCACCAAGGATTTGTGTGTAAAACTTCGGTTGATAATTGTTTTGGCCGATTGAACATAAATTATTTAAATAATTCCGCTAACTTTTTAACATCCACACCATCCGCGTGACGAACAATGGAATGCATCGAGCCGCCACCATCATTTTCCCATCGAGGTATAATATGCCAATGCATATGTGGGACTGCTTGGCCGGCGGCCGGTTTTTCATTGATACCGACATTCATTCCATCCGGATCTAATACCTGTTGCACTTTCTTAATTGCCTTCATTAAACCGCTGGAGATATTGCGCCACTCTTCGGTAGTTAATTTGAGCAAACTACTATAATGTTTTTTAGGAATGACTACTGTGTGCCCTTTGGCACAAGGATGAACATCTAAAAATGCCAACACATATTTATCTTCATACACTGTATAATTTGGAATACTGCCCGAGACTATTTTACAAAAAATACAATTCTCCATAAACTAAAAAATTAACAAATTAATTTTTAAATTTCCACGCGATAATTTTCCCAAAATTTTTAAAATCTTTGGAATTATTTTTTATAAACTCTGTTTTATTTATTTTAGCCGTTGGCGCCACCACCCAACACTCATTGCTACCGGTAATTTCACTGGCTCTCTTTAGCACTTCCTCATCTCCTGCCGTCAAAATTTTATTATACAATTCTATTCTCTCCGGCTGAGCAAAATTTTCATCAATCGGAAACCCCCCACCCACAATTTGTTTAGCTGATAAAGCTTCCAAAGTTAACAGGGGGTAAACGTCGGCCAATATACAGTGTTTATCCTTATCCATCTCTTCTTTCCAAACCAATCCCATGGCTTTGTATTCTTCAACTGTGGCTGTTTCTGTGTCCGGTCCCAAACTATACACCGCTGTACCGGCCAAAGAAAATATTAGTACTGCAAGTATAATCAAAACGGCAGAATATTTTTTATTATATTCAAACTTTTTATAAATAGATTTTAGAGCGGCCACTAAGGCAATTAAAAATAAAATGGCTAAAACTGCATCTAATCGCCTAGTTAAAATTTTATCTCCGCTCAAAAAATAACGAGAGATAATATATCCGCCAAAAAAAGCCATGGTTAAATTAGCCAACCAACGCCCAATTATAGTTTTGTTTTTTATCAATAATAATGTTCCCCAACCCGCCAAAATAAAAAATATTGTCGCTGAAGCCACCAGCCAAAATCTGGATTCTGTCAAAAAATTCACTACAAAAGCATAGCTTGGTGTTTGGTTTAAAATAATATTACCGGCAATAATATCGTGCGGACGTGGGCCGGTAGCCAAATACCACCCGGTTAAGTTGCCAAACAGCTGATAAACTTGTGCCGACCAATTTAATTGTTTAGGAATTAAAGAATAGCCGGCCAGTATCTCCAAAACCGGAAAAATTAACATGCCGGGCCAAACCAAAAGCCACATTGGAACTTTTTTCTTTAGCAATTCAGCCACCATCCAACTAAAAACAAATAAAATTAAGTATAAAGAATAGCCAAAAAAAGAAAAAACGGCCAATATCGTCAAGACTACGGCTTGTTCATGGCGTGGACTGTTTAATCTTTTTAAAATTAATAACAATAAAAATAGCCACCACAAAAATCCCAAATTAGACGGCAAGGTAAACGCCCCACTCACTTGCAAGGCAAACGGAGCAAAAGATAACCAAGCCAAAAACAATGACTCCTTTTTATTAAAACCAAGTCCCCGACCGAGCTCAAATAACAAAATCGGTAAAAGCAACGCCCATAAAATTGGCATTAACCAGGCATTGAAGCTTAATAAATCAAAATTTAAAATTTTCCCAAACAATAATCCCCACCCCCAAAATTGGCCATAGGCTAAACGACCCGGATCCAAACTGCGCACCAAACTTATTGGATCGGCGCTTAATTTTACCTCGGTCAATGGCAAACTTTGCATTAAGCGATTTTCTACCGCCAGATGTCGCCATCCATCAGCACCGTATATTAGAGCGTGGGTCAGTGGTAAATAGCTGTGTTGCAACAACAAAAACAACGAAAGCAAAAATAATACTACTTTGGCTTTTAATCTAGTGAACAACATTAAACCGGAAATAAAAGCTATCAATAAAAATACGGCGATATAATTTGGATCAATCACTTGCCAAGGAGAAAATAGGTGCCCAATGTTCGAATCTTTCCAAAGCAACGCCCCCGCATAAGCCACCAGCCCCAAAAAGAAAAGTACTACAAAAATCGGACTGGGCATTTCATCCAAAACTTCCATTTGCGGATTATACATCTCGGGAATATTTTCTATTTCAATCTGACTGGTCCAATTTTTAAAAAAAGAAAAAATAAACCCGGTACCAAAAAAAGCTAAAGCGTATGCCAAGGCGTTTAATTTATAAACCGCAATAAACAACCCCAGCCAAGATGACAACACCATCAAAACCAAAAAAACCGATAAAATTTTTATACGCAGGCCTCTATAAGAAAAATTGAAAAACTTAACTAAAACATCATAAGCTCCGGTAAACGACCTTAATAAAAGCGCAATAAACAACACCCAATTTAAAAACCCTAAATGCCAATTAGCAACATTAAAAAACAGCAAGCTAACGATTGCCAATAAAATCACGACATCCTTAAAATATTTGTTTAAATTCATATCCAACAGTCAAAATTATCTTAACAAAAATACCAAAAATAAGCAAAAAAACAGTGATTAAAAATATACACACTTTACCCCCAGTTTTTCCTCTTTTTTTAACTTGCGAAAATAAATCCTCTAGGCTAAGATATGTTTACTGAAACATATGCCATTAGACGAAATAGAAAAAGTACCGCCTCACAGCATAGAGGCTGAGATGTCCTTACTCGGCTCTATTTTGCTAGACAAAGATGCTATGTTAAAGGTGGCCGATGTGATAGAACTAGAAGATTTTTACAAAGATTCCCATGCCAAAATTTATGAAGCCGTTTTAGACCTTTATGCCAACAATGAACCGGTTGACCTTTTAACTTTAAGTAACCGTTTGGAAGAAAAAGGCCTTTTAGAACACATTGGCGGCCGCGCTTATGTGGCTTCTCTAGCCAATATCGTGCCTACTGCCTCCAACATCGCCAACTACGCGAACATTGTTCATCGTAAAGCTGTTCGTCGACGCCTATTGACCGCCTCCTATGAAATTTCTCGTCTAGGTTATACTGAAAGTGATGATTTAGAAAAAACTTTGGATGAAGCCCAACAGCATTTATTCGGTGTTTCTCAAAATTATTTTAAACAGGCTTTCACTCCTATTCGCAACGTTTTGGCTGACGCTTTTGACCGTATTGATGAATTACACAAAAATAAAGGGCAGATGCGCGGTTTACCAACCGGTTTTAGGGATATGGATAGAATCATGTCTGGATTACAAAAATCTGACTTGCTAATTTTGGCCGCCCGTCCATCTGTTGGTAAAACTTCTTTTGTGATGGATATTGTTCGTCATGTCGGCGTTAAACAAAAAGTTCCGGTAGCCATGTTCTCTTTAGAAATGAGTAAAGAACAACTGGTGGACAGAATGCTGTGTGCCGAAGCTAATGTAGATTTATGGAAAATGCGCTCTGGCAATTTGTCAGAAAGACCGGAAGATGATGATTTTCCTCGGATCGGCCATGCGATTGGAAAATTGTCTGAAGCTCCGATTTTCATTGACGATACCCCAAATTGCAATGTTTTACAGGTGCGCACTAAAGCTCGCCGCTTGCAATCTGAGCACGGCTTAGGTTTAATTGTAATCGATTATTTACAGCTGATGGAATCCCACGGCGAATCAGAAAACCGGGTACAAGAAATTGCTGAGATCTCTCGTGGTCTAAAAGGTATTGCTCGTGAATTAGACGTACCGGTCATTGCCCTATCTCAGTTATCTCGTACTGTAGAACAGAGCAAACCGGCCATTCCGAAGCTATCTCACTTGAGGGATTCTGGTTCCATTGAACAGGACGCTGATTTAGTAATTTTCATTTATCGTAAAGCCGCTGATCGTAATTACCGTTTAGAAGATATCCCCCCAGACGAAAGGTATTTAGCCGAGATTCATATTGCCAAACACAGAAATGGTCCAACAGGAATGGTGAAAATGTTTTTTCATGAATCCACTACTTCGTTTAAAAATCTAGATACCCAATTTGCCGACCCACAAACATCACCAGTCGGCGGAGGTAGCAGTAATCCGCCCCAGACCCTTAAACCAAAATCTGCTTTTGCCAAACCGGCTATTCCCCAACCGACAGAATCCGCTCCTAATACCCCACAATTTTAATTTATTTAATTTTTATATAAACATTATGTCGATGTTTTCTAAGTTAAAAGAATTTAAAGATTTACGCGACCAAGGAAAAAAATTACAGGATGCTCTTTCTGGAGTGTCCATTACCACCAAAGCCGCCGGCGATAAAGTGGTTTTAACTATGGATGGCAATATGCAAATCGCCGGTTTAGCTATTGACGACGAGATGATGAGTGTGGATAAAAAAGAGAAATTACAAGAAGCGATCAAAGAAGCCCACAAAGAAGCCTTAAAAAAAATGCAACGTGAAGTAGCCACTAAAATGCAGGAAATGGGCGGATTTGATTTTCCCGGCATGAAATAATTATGCCTAAAACAACACCGGAAATTATAAAAAAAATAAAATCTCTAAAAAACGAACGCAATATTGCCGGGATGAAAAGATTTGGTATCGTTTCTAAAGACAAAATTTATGGTCTTCCCGTGCCGGTTTTGCGACAACACGGAAAAGAAATAGGGGAAAATCACGAATTAGCTCTAAATTTATGGTTGGAAAAAATTTATGAAGCTAAAATATTAGCCTCATTTATTGCTGATAAAAAACAACTAACCAGCCACATGCTGGATGAATGGGTAAAAGATTTTGATAACTGGGCGACTTGTGACACGGTAT
The DNA here is from genome assembly GCA_964516735.1 of uncultured Gammaproteobacteria bacterium. Classification (GTDB taxonomy): domain Bacteria; phylum Patescibacteriota; class Patescibacteriia; order Magasanikbacterales; family GWA2-37-8; genus JAHJCN01. Next base: position 1,459 of record CAZEYR010000021.1, on the reverse strand, counting down.
GCGGGTCGCTTTTTTCCCACGATACTGAATTAGCCCACAAAAAAGTATGGGAGTGGACCAAGAGTGAAAAAGAATTTATTCGTCGAGCCGGCTTTGCTCTGCTCGCCTGGTTAGCTGTCCGAGACAAACAATCTCCAGATGAAAGATTTGAAAAATATTTTCCACTGATTAAAAAATATTCTACCGATGAAAGAAATTTTGTGCGTAAAGCCGTAAACTGGGCCTTGCGCCAAATTGGCAAAAGACGAATTAGTAAAACATTAAAAAGTAAAGCTATTAAATTGGCCGAGGAAATTCTAGAAATTGATTCAAAAACAGCTAAATGGGTGGCCAGCAACGCCTTGACCGAATTGCGCCAACATCAAGTTAAAAAATAATTATGTATTCGGACTCCATCAACAACCTGATTGCTTCACTAAAAAAATTACCATCAGTCGGTCAGCGTACGGCCGAAAGATTTGTTTTTCACTGGCTCAAAAGTGGCAAATTAGAAGTTAACCAACTACGTGAAGCTTTAGGCGAACTTTTACAAAAGACCAAGAGTTGCGAAATTTGTTGGAATTTTGATGATACGAGTCCTTGTCGGATCTGCTCTGATCAAAAAAGAGACCAAACTATAATTTGCGTAATATCTGACCCGCAAGATGTGCCGGCCTTAGAAAAAACCGGGGAGTATCGCGGCAATTATCATATCCTCCGCGGGCTAATAGAATCCGGCGAAGAAATAGACAGCTTACATCGTACAAAAATTAAAGATTTTTTAAACCGCCTCAATAAACAAAATGTTAAAGAAGTAATTATGGCGCTTAATCCGGATCTAGCCGGGGAAACCACCATGCTTTATCTGGAAAGAGAAATAAAAAAAATCCATCCAGAAATTAAAATTACCAGATTAGCCCGCGGTTTACCTATGGGATCAGATCTACAATATGCCGATGAAATCACTTTGGGAAGCGCTCTTAAAAATAGAATTATCCGCTAAATAAAAAATCACTCGCAAACGAGTGATTTTTTATTTAAAGATTTATTAAGCAATTTTAACCTGAGTAAATCTCTGGCGTTGACCGCGGGATCTGTGATAGCGCACTTTGCGTTTAAATTTCTGTACCAACAAAGTTGGGTATTTACCTTGCTTTTCTACAGAAGCGGTGATGGTCACATCCAAGTACGGAGTGCCGATTTTTACATCAGTACCATCATCGTTGGCAGTCAATAATACTTTATCAAAAACAGCTTTGTCGCCCTCTACCACAAAAGGTAATTTTTCAACTTTTAAGACATCGCCATTTTTAACCAAGTATTGTTTTCCACCCGTCTCAATAACTGCTAACATACTAATTTATTATTTATTATTAATAGAAGTCATTCGCGAGAGCTAGTTTAACAAAAAACCGTAAAAAAGTCAAGGGTGTTGACAAAAAGGCCTAAATAAGCTATTAATTGAGCCGAACCCCCTGTG
>CAZEYR010000020.1:0-14762 GCA_964516735.1 uncultured Gammaproteobacteria bacterium | reverse complement strand
CCATCCATGGGATACACCTTGCTTGGTGTTTATGAAAATTTTTCTAAAGAAAACGCCCAAAGTATTTTACGCAAAAAACCAGATGAAATAATTTTTACCGACCCCAAAGCCACTGAAGAAGATGCTCTGTACGCCATTGATTTTGCCAACGAACACCACATCAGCTTCAAATATTCCGCCGATATTTTCTCTACTATCTCGGCCAATATGACATATAGCACTATCGCTGGCATACCGATTGTTGAACTCGGCCGCACTCGTTTGGTCGGTTGGGGCAAAATTATCAAACGCCTGATGGATATTGTTGGCAGTCTAATTTTGATTATAATTTCCTCCCCTGTTTATTTAATCTTGGCCATAATAATTTTAATTGAAACCGGGCGCCCAATAATTTACAAAAATGAAAGAGTGGGCCAAGTCGGAAAAAAGTTTTTTGCCTATAAATTTCGCTCCTTATACCAAAAATATTGCATCGGCACTCAATTTGCCAATCAATCCGTCACCGCTTTAGCTGAAGAAAAAAAACTTATTAAAACCCAAAATGTCAAAGATGGTCCGGTTTATAAAATCAAAGACGATCCGCGCGTCACTCCGTTTGGTCGTTTTATTCGCAAGTGGAGTTTGGATGAAATACCACAATTTTTCAATGTGTTAAAAGGTGAAATGAGTTTGGTAGGTCCTCGCCCCCACCAGCCGCGTGAAGTGGAAAAATATCAAAAATGGCATCGGGGTGTACTCGCTATTCGCCCCGGCATTACCGGCATGGCTCAAATTTCTGGCCGCAGCGATTTAACTTTTGATGAAGAAGCCAAACTGGATATTTTCTATATTGAACATTGGAGCTTAATAATTGATATTATAATTTTAATCAAAACCCCGTTTGTGGTAATTCTCCGCAAGGGTGCCTGGTAAAAATATGCGGATTGCACTGGTGCACGACTATCTTTCTCAGGATGGAGGGGCTGAGCGAGTATTAAAGACAATGCATGAAATTTGGCCTGAAGCGCCAATTTTTGTGTTATTCCACGACCAAAAAAAAATTGATTATTTACCTACCGACAAAATCCGTCAATCATTCTTATCCAAACTTCCTCTTATAAAAAATATTTATCAGTGGTATTTACCGCTCATGCCAGTAGCTACTGAAAAATATCATCTCAAAAATTTTGATGTAGTAATTTCTTCTACCAGCGCCTTTGCTAAAGGCGTGATTGTCCATCCGCATACTTTGCATATTTCTTATTGCCACACTCCACCTCGATATCTGTGGGCCGACACCCACGAATATCTAGACGATTTGCATTGTGGTTTTTTAGGAAAAACTGTTTTGCCAAATGTCTTGCATCATCTCCGACTATGGGATAAAGCCAGCACCGACCGAGTCGATCATTTTATAGCCAATTCTCAAACTGTACAAAAAAGAATTGCCAAATATTATCGCCGAGACAGCCAAATTATATATCCACCGGTAGATACGCAAAATTACACCGTAAATGGCCAAATCCGCGATTATTTTGTGGCCGGTGGCCGCTTGGTGCCGTACAAAAAAATAAAGATGGTGGTGCAAGCCTTTAATCGCTTAGGTTGGCCGATAAATATTTTTGGTATTGGCCCGGAATTATCTCGTTTGAAAAAATTAGCTAAACCAAACGTACAATTTTTGGGCAAAATTACCGATGAAGAAAAATATGATTTGCTTAGCCACGCCAAAGCCTTTATTCATCCTCAAATTGAAGATTTCGGCTTAACACCGATTGAATCCATGGCCGCCGGTCGACCAGTAATCGCCTACCGCGAAGGTGGCGCTTCAGAAACTATTATTCCGGACGTAACTGGCATATTTTTTCCCGAACAAACATGGGAATCTCTCATAAAAACTTTGGTAAAATTTAATCCAGAAAATTGGGACACTGCCAAAATCCGCGCTCGAGCCGAGTGTTTTAACAGCCAAATTTTTAAAGATCAATTAAAAAAATTCGTGGAACAAAAATATTATGAATATCGGAATTGATATCCGGCCATTAATGACAAAAAATCGCACTGGCGTTGGCGAGTATACTTTTGAACTCCTCAACGCTCTTTTTAAAATTGATCAAACTAATAAATATTGGCTTTTTTACAATTCTTACCACGACATAGAGGCTAATATCCCCCGCTGGACACAAGCCAATGTTCGCTACTTACATACCCGTTGGCCAAATAAACTTTTCAACGCCGCCCAAAAATTTTTAAACTATCCAAAATTAGATAAAATTTTCCCAGAAAAACTAGATTACTTTTTATCTTTCAATTTAAATTTTACTAGTTTGAGTTTGAATACAAAATTTATCCTCACCATTCACGACCTATCTTTTATTTTTTTCCCCGAATATTTTTCTCCTAAACAGCGCATCTGGCATCGAATAATTTCCCCAGAAAAACAATGCCGACGGGCCGATATCATCCTTGCCCCTTCAAAAAATACCAAACGAGATTTAATAAAATTTTTTCATCTCCCGACCGAAAAAATTAAGGTAATTTATCCCGGGCTCTCCTCGCTTTTTTCTGCATCTATCACACAGGATCGCCTCACTGCTGTGAAAAAAAAATACAATTTACCAGATAATTTTATTTTATTTTTAGGTACGATTGAACCTCGAAAAAACGTCTTGGGCATCATAAAAAGCTTTGAAAAAGCTACCCATCACCTGCCAGCCGACTGCGCCATCGTTATTGCCGGCGACAGTGGCTATCAAGCGGACAAAATTAAAAAATACGTTGATGAATCACTTTATAAAAATCGTATTAAATTTTTAAATTATATTGAACCAACCGACAAACCACCTCTCTACACTCTAGCCAAAAAATTCATTTTCCCTAGTTTTTACGAGGGGTTTGGCTTCCCTGTATTAGAAGCCATGGCCACGAATACCCCCGTTATTACTTCAGCCAAATCTTCTTTACCAGAAATTACCGGCGACTCAGCAATTTTGGTCAACCCAAATTATCCAAAAAAAATCGCTGAAGCAATTTTAAAAAATTTCCCCAATAAAAATTTAACAAAAAAAAATGGCCCGGATCGGGCCACTCAATTCTCATGGGAAGAATCCGCACGAAACCTTCTTCAACTATTGGTTTAGTTGTACCCTAGTAAGGATGATACCAAAAGCACCGCCGTAGCTCCCAAAATACCCACAATCGTCGCCCAAGCGATAATATTGCCTATCGGTTTATTGGTATGCTCGCCCATGATTCTTTTATTATTAATAATTTTCATCACAAAAATTAAAATAAACGGCAAAAGAATACCGTTTACATCTTGTGACAAAATCATAATATTGATCAAGGATACTTTTGGCAAAAGAACAATAATCGCCGGGATCAAAATTGTTAATAAAATTATACTATAAAAGATCTTGCCATTTTTCCAGTTGGTATTAAAACCCGATTCCCAGCCAAACGCTTCGCACAAAGCATAGGAAGTGGCAGTTGGCAAAATAAACGCCCCTAACATAGAAGCGCTAAACAATCCAAAAGCAAACAATAATTGAGCAAAATTGCCTGCCAAGGGGCGAAGCGCTAAGGCCGCATCACGCGCGTCAGTGATATGAATACCGCTTTTATACAAAGTGGCCGCCGTGCTAACCACGATAAAAAAACTGACTATATTAGTTAAAAAAGCTCCAAAATATACCTCTCCTTTTTCTGTTTTCAAGTGTTTAACATCCAAACCTTTATCCACCACATATGACTGAATAAAAAACTGCCCCCACGGCGTAATGGTTGTGCCGATCAAAGCAATCATAGTAAGCAAAAAGGGGCCGGTCCATTCTACGGTCGGAGTCACCAAAGCTTTGGCCGCTTCACCAAAATCTGGTTGAATAATAAAACCATTGATAATATAGACCAAATAAAAAGTGGAAAAAATCAAAAATATTTTTTGAGTAGTTTTGAAAGAGCCTTTAAACAAAATAAACCAAACTACCAAAGCTGCCAACGGCACAGTAATATATTTACTGATATCAAAAATAGAAAAAGCCGCCGCTATCCCAGCAAATTCAGCGGTCACTGTACCAATATTTGCCACGAGCATAGCCAACATAGCAAATATCGTCCAGCGTACTCCAAAATTTTCCCGAATTATACCGCCCAACCCTTGGCGTGTTACTAAGCCAATTCTAACTCCCATTTCTTGGGTGATAGCCAAAGAAAAGGTAATCAAGAGCAATATCCAGAGCATTTTCATGCCAAAATGAGCGCCGGCAATAGAATAAGTTGTGATTCCGCCAGCATCATTATCGGCGTTGGCAGCAATAATGCCCGGACCTATCACACTAAAAATAAGTAGCAATTTAACCCAAATTTTTTTAAATCTATTTCTCATACTTAAACTCTTATGGTTAGGCCTTTGGGCGAAATATGGCGCATTACATCATCAATCGCCACCATACCCACCATTTTTTTATTTTCATCCAATACGGCGGCCGTATAAAGATTATATTTAGTCATAACATGCACTATACTACGCAATTTTTGATCAGTTTTTAAAGTAGAAGTATTTGGCAAACGTTTAATTAAATCCCCTAAAGTTTGTTTGTTTTCTGCTGTCAGCAATCGACGTAAAGATACCGCTCCCACAAATACTCCTTCTTCGGTCGTTACATACACATACAACATTGAACGCATAGAAGGTGATAATTTTTTTATCTCTTCAATAGTTTTTTTGACCGTCCACTCCGGCCGGCCAGTCATAAAATCCGGGGTCATCAAACCACCGGCCGTATCTTCTTCATATTTAATCAACTTTTCTACTTTTTTTAATTTTCCATTTTGTAAATAAGACAACAAGTGTTTGGCCTCAGTTTTAGACAGAGCATGAATCAAATCGGCAATTTCATCCGGCGACATTTTTTCAATAATCTTGGCGGCTTTTTCCGGCCCCAAATAATTTACTAGCATCTTTTGAGCATTTGGATCCATCTCTTCTACGATTTGGGCGGCAAAAGTTACATCTAGAGTTTTCATCAATTTAGCGCTCTGTCGCAAGCTTAAATCCTCCACAATATTAGCCAAATCAGCCGGGTGTAGCCTTTTTAATTCATCAGAAATTGTATCTAATTTTAAAACTCCTCGCACTTTTTGCGCTTTGCGCCAATCAATTAGTTTAACTGGCAACAGATTAAAAATATCCAATCCGGTCAAACCCAGCCGCCGCATCAAGCCACGAAAACTCACGTCAATCCCAAGCACTGACATGCGATTTTCAAATAAACCTATTTTTAAATCATTTACTCGCACCACGCGCGCGCCCGCCACATCGACAATTTGTTGATCCATCACATCACGCATCAAATAAGTGCTCTCATCATCCGGAATATCCGTTGCGATATTTTCAAACAAACTTTTCAAAGAAACTTCTTCTTTGCTTAAATTTTCCACGTATTCATAAGGGATGCAAAATTCTTTCCCCTGCCTATCTTTAATTAACAAAAAATCCAAAGGGGAGTATACGCCTGCTTTGGACTTAATTAGGATATCTTTAAGCCGACCAACCGCTTTATCAGAGCTATCTGTAACTTTGCTGTTAAGAATTTGACTTAGATACAGCATAAAAAAATTTTAATTGGCAACGGTTAATATTTTAATGCTTTTTTGACACAAAGTCAAACCAAATTTTTTGCTTTTTATTTTGGTTTGAGATAAGATAAAAATATATGAAAATCGGTATTGACGCGCGCATGCTCGGGTCAGGTTTCGGTCTCGCCCGGTATGTACAACAATTAGTTATCCACCTAGAAAAAAACGATTCATCCAATCAGTATGTTTTGTTTATGCGTCGAAAAAATTGGCGAGAATTTACTCCAAAAAACCCCAATTTTACTAAGGTTTTAGCAGATGTGCCATGGTATTCAAATGCTGAACAAATTATTCTCCCTTGGATTATCAAAAAACAAAAATTAGATTTAATGCATTTTACTCATTGGAATGTTCCCCTGCTTTATCGTCAATCTTTTGTGGTCACTGTTCATGATTTAATCATGTACCATTATCCTCGCGCCGCGGCTACCACTCATGGCCCGCTGATTTATAAAATTAAAGACGCCTTGCATCGTTTGACAGTTAAAAATGCCGTCAAAAGATCCAAGAAAATTATTACCACCAGCGAATTCACCAAACAAGATATTGCTGAAACTTTAAATATTCCGGAAAATAAAATGCACACTATTTATCAAGCGCCCTTTCCTAAAATCCCGTCGATTAAACCCCCAGAAGAAATCCTAAAAGAATATAATGTTGCCGCTCCTTTTGTTTTATATGTCGGATCTGCTTATCCACATAAAAATTTAGAAGGCTTACTTAAAGCTTGGCAAATTTTTAAAGAAACATACCATACTAACCACCAATTAATTTTGATTGGCCATGAAAATTTCTTTTATAAAAAATTACAAACCGTAGATTGGCCCAAACTAACCGATTCTATTCGGAACAGTGTAAAATTTTTAGGTTTTATTCCGGACAATAAATTGGTAGCCTTTTATCACCAAGCCGCTTTATATGTTTTCCCTAGTTTTTATGAGGGTTTTGGTCTACCGCCATTGGAAGCAATTAGTTACGGCGTGCCGGTGGTGTCGTCAAACCAAACCTGTTTACCAGAAATTTTACAATCTGCCGCTTTATATTTTGATCCTCGCAATCATGAACAGATGGCCAAGGCTATTCAAGTCGCCACTGCCAACCCCCAACTGCGCGAACAATTAATTTTAGCCGGACAAAAAGTGTGTTCAAGCTATTCTTGGGACCAATTAGCCAACAAAACCATCCAAATTTATCAAAATGTGGATAAATAACCGCTGGACAAATGATTTTGAGCTCAAAAAGGTGTATAATATATAAAGAATATACGCCTTTTTTGTTTTAAAAAATATTTAGGTTTAAATTATGCGAGGAGGAAGGAAAAAACCTCAGCTTCGTCGTTGCACTTTTTGTGACCGAGTCGGACACAACCGGGCCACTTGTCAGGCTTTTTTGTCGTCGCTAAATCAACCTGCTCAATCTACCCAAATCGACTATACTGATGACAATTTTTCTGATGAATATACTCAAGTTGAGCCGGCCATTATTTCACCAACTCCGGTAGTTCCCCCGTCACCACCACCTCAACCACGAGGCTCGGTTAATTTTTTCATCCATCATGTCAGCGGTGATTCTTCCAACTCTCCGCATGTTATCAATTTGAAAAACAAAAAAGAAGATATCTGGGACAAAATCCAAGCCATCGCCCCGGCCGAATCTCATAATGATATTTATAATTTTTATAAACAAAAAGCTGCTTCTCCAACTCCAGTCCGAGAGACTGCTATCCCAGTTATCCCGGTTTCCCCGCTTACACCGATTATAGAAAAAACCTCTCCAGCAATCACCCCTCCTTCACCCGACAATTTCGCTCCGACCACACTAATTCCAAATAAAATCGCAATCAAACCGCCTAACAAATTTTCTCCGATACGTTTTGTTTATAAGACAAAACAAAAAATTAACGAAAAAATTAATCAAACCGCCTCTAATCTTGAGCGAACCGTCAAAAACAGTTTTTCACCAAAACGCTTCGTTAAAATCGCTGCGACTGCCATGTTGGTTTTGATTTTGCCCACCCAAACCAATTCATACTATCAAGCCGTCAGATCCACCGCTGATCAAATTACCATCGAGAGCACCGATGGTTTTGTAGCTCTCCAAGACTCCACCACCGCCATGATGAGCGCCGATTTGCCAGCCGCCCAAGATTCCCTAATCAACGCTCTAAGAAAATTTGAAAACGCGACCGAAACCCTACAAACCAAACATCACTGGCTACAATCACTCGCTTCTACCATACCCTATCTAAAAGACGAGGTTAGTAGTCGCCAAAATCTATTGTTAGCCGGACAAAAAATCGCCCAAGGCAATACTTATGTCCTGAAAGGTATCGGCGAAAGTCAAGCTAACGTCGACGATTCAATTACTGGCCGAATTCAAATTATAACCACTCACCTCAAGGCCGCCATACCAAATTATAATCAAGCCCTAGAACAACTTAATCAAATAAAAATTGAATCCCTACCTTTAGATTACCAAGCTTCTTTCAAAGACTTTCGCTCGCTATTTTCCGCCATCGTCAATGATATGCAAAATATGGCTGATCTTGGCCAAACCATCAACGAAGTTTTTGGCGGTCATGGTGTTCGACGCTATTTAATTGTTTTCCAAAATCCACACGAAATACGTGCTACCGGTGGTTTTGTTGGCAGTTTTGCCATTATGGATATTAAAGACGGCCAAATTACAGATTTTAACATTCCACCAGGGGGCAGCTATGACTTACAAGGTCAGCTCTCCGAATCTGTTGAGCCCCCCGCCCCTCTACTTTTATCCAACAAACGTTGGGAATTCCAAGATGCTAATTGGTTCCCAGATTTCTCCACTTCAGCCGAAAAAATGTTATGGTTTTATAGAAAAAGTCGCAATGTAACAGCCGATGGGGTAATCGCTATCAACTCAACCGTACTGGAAAGAATGTTGTCTATAATCGGACCGGTTACTGATGAAAAAAGAAAACTTACTTTAACCAAAGACAACGCCATCTCCACTATTCAAACCACAGTTGAAACTGGTCCAGAAAAAAAAGATAATAAACCGAAACAAATTATCGCCGATTTAGCGCCAACTTTTTTAAACTATTTTCAAAATATTAAACCAGAAAATTTATTGCCAATGTTGACTAATTTACAAGAGGCTTTGGAACAAAAAGAGGTCCAAGCCTACTTTACTGACACTCAAACTGAAAATACAATTAAATCTTTTGGCTGGAGTGGCACAATTTTACCCACTAATTCCACCCAAGACTATTTGATGGTTGTAAATTCCAACATACAAGGACAGAAAACCGATGCTAAAATGAAACAAAATATTAGCCATCAATCTGTCGTGCAATCTGACGGCTCAATTTTAAATAGTGTAGTCATTACCCGTACTCACACCGGCAACAACGAAGAAGGTCTTTATGGCCAAAGTAATATTGATTATATCCGCCTCTATGTCCCAGCCGGCAGTGAGTTAATCTCCGCTGGCGGCTTTACTTGGCCAGATGAAAGCAAATTTAAAGTTCCTGATAGTTGGACTAAAAAAGATTTGCTTTTAACCAGCGTAGAACAAGAAGTCAAGTACGACGAGACCTCTGGTACCAAAATCACTAGCGAATTTGATAAAACAGTATTTGGCAACTGGATTATTACTGAACCCGGTCAAACCAGCCAAATTCAATTTGTTTATCGTCTACCTTTCAAAGCTTTTGTAGAACCAAACGACCAAAACAAGGCTGAATGGGTTAAAATTTTTGGATTAGACAAGCCAACCGGCCGTTATCAGCTAATCGTCCAAAGGCAATCCGGCTGTGACAGTACTTTTGATAGTCAAATAATTTTTCCAGATGGCTGGACACCAAATTGGAAAGACGGAGATAACCTTACCTTAGCTTTAAACGGCGCCAGCATTCCAAATGCCAATTTAAAAAAAGATTCTATTTGGAGCCTAGTCGTAAGTAAATAAATAATTTTTTATTAATATATATATGCCGGAAGAAACTCCTAATTTCTCCTCTACCTCAATTAGCGAGGAACCAGTCAAAAAAAGAAGAACCTATCGCCGTCACCGCGTTGTCCGCGCTGAGAAACCTGAACGTGCTGTACGCACACCAAAAGAAGATCACCCGATTTTTTTAGAAAAAAACGAAAAAATAGATAAAAAAGAATTGGATAAAAACCTCACTTCTATCTACTCTGACCATGGAAAAATGCCGGACATGAAAAAAATTAGAGTTAAAAAAAGCAATCCTTTTGTGCGCGGTTTAATCACTTTATTAATTTTTGGCGGTATTTTAGCTGCCGCCGCCTGGTCTGGTTTTTTCATTCTTCCCAACCAAAATAAATTTTCTGACACTCAACTTGAATTAAAAGTTTCTGGTCCAGAAATCGTGGCTTTAGGCAACGAGGAAACGTATAATATTTCTTATGAAAACAAACAAAACATCAAACTAAATAATGCCGTGCTAAGCATTAAATACCCAGAAACTTTCTCTTACAGCAATAGTTCTATGGCCCCAGAAAATTCTGGTCATACTGAATGGAAAATTGGCACAATTGGACCAAAACAAAAAGGAAACATCACTATTACCGGAAAAAGTTATGGAGCTACGGATCAAACCGGTTCTTGGCGAGTATTTTTGACCTATCAACCGGAAAACTTTAACTCTGAATTGCAAAAATTAACTACCTTGAATACTAAAATTGGTCAATCCCCTTTTACTATCACTATCTCTGGCCAAGATAAAATCACCGCCGGTACTGATACCGAATATACCTTTACTGTTACTAACAGTAACACCTGGTGGCCAGACAAGATAGAATTAATTCCGACTTGGCCAAAAAATTTCACCTTAACTTCTTCCGATCCTACTATAGTCAAAGGCAATAAATGGACTATTGCCAGCGCTAACATTCAAGCCAGTACTTCTACCGGACAGATCGCTCCGCTGATATACAAAATTAAAGGCAAATGGACAGAAAACACCGACCCTACTGTTACTAGCTCTTTAATTAAGGCTAGTTTAAATCTTACCTACAATAGTCAAACTTTTTCTATCGCCGAATCTTCTCTAAATACTCAAGTAGAGAAAAACAACATTGCTTTAAGCCTAGCTATAAACGGCTCCAATAAAGATTTCAGCACTCAGCCGGGTGACACTTTAAACATGATTTTAAATTTAAAAAATACTAGCCAAACCGATTTGAACAAAGCTTCAATTAAGCTGTCGATTATCGCTCCTTCTTATAAAAATCAAAGTGTTTTAAATTGGTCTAATATTGTTGACAAATATGATGGGAGTATTGAAGGAAAACAACTAAACGATACTGAACGCCAAGGAACCATCACATGGAATAGCACCACGATCAAGGAATTAGCTAAATTAAAACCCAATCAAGAAATAAACATTGAACTTCGCCTTCCCTTTAAAGATCTGAAAACTTTTGACTGGGATCAGATCAAAAATTTTAAAATTAACCTAGCTTCCGAAGTGGTCTACACCGACGCTAACGGCAACAAACAAACAGTTGCTGGTAATCCTATTGTCGCTACCATCAATTCCAATTTAAAATTTGAATCTCGCGACACTGTTTCTACCGATGCCGGCGGTTTAGAAAAACACCAAATCAGCTGGATCTTAACCAATGATTTTCACCCCTTAAAAAATCTTCAATTATCTGCCGAGGTGTTTGGCGACATTACTTTTATTCCGCCTACTGAAGTGCCGGCTGGAAAATTTAATTTCGATAATAATGCGAAAAAAATTACCTGGACAATACCCGAAATGCCCACTAGCTTAGATACCTTAGCCTTATCTTTTGATATAATAATTAACAAGAAAAACCCTACACAAAATATGTTGGTTTCTAAAGTTCGAGTTCAGGCCGAGGATGTAGTAACTGACAGTAAACTTGATCTAGCTGGTGATGAAATTCCACTTACCGCTAACTAATAAAATCTCGTACTATTTGGAAGGCTTCCGCTGGATTATTTTTCTCTATCCAGCGGATTTTTTTATCTCGCTTAAACCATGTCATCTGACGTTTAGCATAATTTCTAGTGTCTTTTTTAAGCAAATCCACCGCTTCTGCTAAAGTTTTTTCCCCCCGTAAATAATATCCCATTTGTTTATTGCCTATCCCGCTCATGCTGGGCAATTTCCAATTATAGCCCAAGGCCGCTAATTTTTTCACTTCTTCCAGCAAACCATCTTTCATCATCAAGTCCACTCTTAGCCCGATTCTTTTATTTAATTCCTCTCGTGGCCACAACAAACCAATCTGCAAACAATTATAAAGCGGCTTGGATTTTTTTCTTTGTTCAAAAAAAGATCCGCCGCTAGACAGGCACACCTCCAAAGCCCGCAACACTCGACGTGGATTTTTTAAATCAATCTTATCAGCACTTTCTGAATCGATTTCTCGCAAATGTCTAACCAATTCTTCTAAACTTTTTTTCTCCAATTCTGCTCGCAATTCCAAATCCGGAGCTACCGCCGGCATGTCTAGATTTTCCACCAACGACCAAATATACAAACCAGTACCACCAACCACAATTGGTAATTTTCCCCGCGATAAAATATTGCTAATTTTTTCTTGGGCCATTTCTTTAAAATTTGCTAAAGTAAATTCAGCATCCGGTTCTACTATATCAACCAAATAATGTAGTACACCGCCTACCAGATAATTCCCTTCTTTCCATTCGCCGATTGGTTTAGCCGTGCCAATACTCATTTTTTTATAAATCTGTCGAGAATCCGCCGAAACAATTTCGCCGTTAAATTTCTTGGCCAAAGCAATACTTAAATCGGTTTTCCCTGAGGCGGTCGGACCAGCAATAATTATAATTTTTGGCAAGTTAGTCATAGTCCTAAAAATTAGCTATAAACTTACAACCTTGTTTGACCATACCAAGCAACTTATAATATAATAATGATAATTTAAAAAATTTTTCTGGAGTAATTCTATATATTTTCATCGATTATATATTACCTTGGAAGAAAAATCAAACTTTTCATATTTTATCATAAAAATACTATGCTCAAAGATTTCAAAGAATTTGCTGTCAAAGGCAACGTTATAGACATGGCCGTGGGTATAATTATCGGGGCCGGATTTGGAAAAATTGTTAGCTCTTTTGTATCCGACGTAATCATGCCGCCAATTGGTCTACTATTAGGCGGGATTGACTTCTCTCATTTTGTTATCACTCTCAAAAAAGCCACTGACACAGCACCGGCAGTCACTCTCAATTACGGAATATTCGTCAATACAGTAATTGATTTTTTAATAATTTCCTTTGTGCTTTTCTTAGCAATTAAACAGTTAAATAAATTTAAGAAAAAAGAAGAAAAAAAGCCAGCAGAAATCAAAGAAGAAATTTTAATTTTAAGAGAAATTCGAGACGAGCTGAAGCATAATAAATAATTTTCTACATGACAAATCACCAATCTAAAGTAGAAAAAATCGCTAAACAATTGCAAGAAAGAAAAAGCACCGCCCCGCTTACGTTAAAAAAAGACAGCGTCTCGCACGAAGTGCCCAAACCAAAAGATCAAAAATACACTGACGACCAGCTCTATATTGGCAATTTAAATGAAATTATTGAAATTGATCCTGTCAAAAAAATCTGCATCGCCGAACCCGGCGTAACTTTTATAAAATTGATCCAAGCTACTCTCAAATATAATTTGGCTCCTTTTGTTGTACCAGAGTTAAAAACAATCACTATCGGCGGGGCTGTGGCCGGCTGTTCTATTGAATCCATGTCTTATAAATATGGCGGTTTTCACGATTCTTGTTTAGAGTATGAAGTTATCACCGCCCAAGGTAAAATATTAAAATGCAACCCTGCTAATGAACACCGACTAATTTTTGAAATGATGCACGGTACTTTTGGCACTCTAGGCATTATTTCACAGCTTACTTTTAAGCTAACTCCGGCCCAACCATACGTCAAAGTCCAATACGAAAAATATAAAACCCTGGCAGATTACAAAACCGCGATTCAAAGACATTATGAAACACGCGACGTGGATTTTATGGATGGTATTATTCACTCCCCGACTGAATATGTTTTAAGCGCAGCCAACTTTACTGAACACGTCCCCTACACTCATTGTTATGACTGGCTAAGGGTTTATTATTTAAGTACCAAAAAAAGAAAAGAGGATTATTTAAAAACACCAGATTATTTTTTTAGATATGATCGAGGAGTCACCAATGTTTTACCTAAAACTTTTCTTGGCCGCTTGTTTTTCGGGAAATTTATTGATTCCACAAAAATTTTAAGTTTTGTAGAAAAATTTCACAAAATAATACCGTCTTCAATGATTCCTGTTACCGTAGATTTATTTATCCCGTTTTCAAAAATTGACGATTATTTAAATTGGCACAACCGAGAAATTAAACATTATCCCCTTTGGTGCGTACCCTACCACCGGCCTCATGATTATGAATGGATAAACAAAAACTTTTTAGATAAAAATAAAGATAAATTATTTTTAGACATTGCTATTTACGGCAT
The DNA here is from genome assembly GCA_964516735.1 of uncultured Gammaproteobacteria bacterium. GTDB lineage: Bacteria > Patescibacteriota > Patescibacteriia > Magasanikbacterales > GWA2-37-8 > JAHJCN01. Next base: position 638 of record CAZEYR010000020.1, on the reverse strand, counting down.
GAAAAAAACCAAAAACAAAAACTATTATAAAATGATTGAAAACGAGTTGTTTAAAATTGGCGGCTTAAAAACATTAATCTCTGGCAACTTTTTTTCCGAACAAGATTTTTGGAAAATTTGGGACAAACCAAATTATGACCGTGTAAAAAAACAGACTGACCCAAAAAATATTTTTCGAGATCTTTATAGCAAAACCTGCAAAAATAAATTTTAATTATATGAAAAAAATACTGGTTATCTTTGGCAACCCAACAGATCAAAGCTTTGGTTCTAATCTAGCCAACGAGTATATTATCGGAGCTAAACAAACCGGCCATGAGGTAAAAACTATCCATCTCAACCAATTACAATTAGAAAAATATCTATCTTTTGATTATAAATCACACCCCCATCTAACTCCCGCCCTTATTGAAGCCCAGACCATGATCAAATGGGCTGACCACCTAGTTTTTGCTTTTCCAATCTGGTGGACTACCCCGCCCGCTTTAGTAAAAACCTTTTTAGAAATAGTTTTACAACCGAATTTTGCTTATAAATATCAAAGTAGCATCAAAATAGACAGACTACTCAAAGGAAAAACCGGCCGATTACTTATCACCTTAGATGCACCGCCCCTCTACTACAAGCTAATCATTGGT
>CAZEYR010000019.1:0-14957 GCA_964516735.1 uncultured Gammaproteobacteria bacterium | reverse complement strand
AGAGGCAGTTAAGCTTAATTAATTTGATTTTTTCAAATTATGGATGAAATATCCAAACCAGGCCCTTATCCGGGTTTGACTTAAATCGCTTTTTCAATGAAATAATATTGGGAAGGCGATTTTTGTTATCTCAGCACAATGTCTACATTTACTTGATCCTCTTTAAGTAATTTTTTAGTGGCATCGTAAACCCGCACCCTTAGCGAATATTCTCCAGCCGGCAATAATTTGGGGAAGGGACGAATAAAGGTTCGTTTTAAAGTACTAGCGGCTGGTACTTTAACTTTAAAAGTAGTGCCTTGATCTACCGGTTTACCGTTGTTGTCTAATAATTCTCTTTGTACTGTTAAAGTAACAGCTTTATTTTCTAAATTTTTATAATTAAATTTATACGTTAAATTGTATGGTAATTTTTTACCAGTTTGTTCTGTTAAAAAATTTTTATCCATTGTTATTCCGTCGCTTATATTTTGACCGCCCAACAAAAATTTATTTTGTTTTTTCTCTATAAATATTTTTATACTATTTGTATCTATAACTTTTTTATTAATAAGATCATACACAGTGATTGTCATTTCATAGTTTCCAGATGTTAGATTTTCTTTTAGTAATTCAGATATGTTTCTCTTAAAAGACTTGTTTGGTTTGATATAAGAAAAAGATAGGGAGTTTTTAACAATTTTACCAGTTTCTTTATTTATTAATTGTCTAGTAACTTTAGTGTACAAAGTTTTTTTAGAATCGTTAGTAAAGTTGTAAGTAAAATTTATTTTTTCTCCCGGCTGATAAGCAAAATCTGTAATTTGGTTGATAATAATTTTTGAGTTTTGGTCAGTAATATTATCAGCCAATAGCATAGTATCGGTTTTAGACAATGGTTCGACGATTTGGTTTTTCAACAAATCTTCAATAACTGCAACTACATTGTTTGTATTATTTACGATTGGGAATATTAAATTGATGCTAGTAGAAATTGTTTGTGAAGTATTAGACCATCTATCTTTAAATTTGGCATAGACTTCTTTTTTACCAGCATTTGGCAATAATTCCCAAGTGGTAGTGGCGGTATACTCTTTCCACACCCCGTCTTTAAAATTTGTATCGTTAGAAATCATCATGGATAACTGATCGGCGCTATCAAGATTGTCGGTTGCTGACAAATTTAGTAGGACAGTGGTAGTGTTGGTTATGTCTGCTCCTTTGTTGATTAACAAAGAAAGTTTTTCTGGAGCGATACAATCATAACATCCACTTGCACGCGGTATATCAGATTGTGTGTATGATAAAAAACTAGTAAAGTGTTTTGTCCAAATTACCATATCATTTCCTACATCAATTTTACATTCTGCGCCATTGCCCAGTTGAGCATCTACTATTGTCTGGTCATCGGCAGTACAATCAGTGGTGATGGCTGAAAAAGACGATCCTCGATAATATCCTGCGTTTTTTCCGGCTTGTCCAGGTATTAAAAGTCTAGCGGCTCTGTCTAAAATTAAAATATTATCATCGTCTCCAACCTCTAATACGGCGGATACAGCGGCCTCTTTTCCAGCGGAAGGCACTACTGTTACGGAATTATTAGCTTTAATCGTAGGTAAGTTTAAAACACCATCCCAGGCCCCTCCGGCGGTAATAGTAACTGCGTTGGGTATGGAAAATTGTAAAGAGCCTAGAGAAGTCTCTATGGTTGCAGTCATTGCGCCCGGTAAAGTAACCGCATTGCCAGACACTAAAGAGGTAAAATCTAATTTTGGTGCGCTTACGGAACTCGGTGCTGCGATAGTGGTGGTGACGGTGTTGCTAGCGGTAATTACTGTATCTGGAGATTCTGCAGTTGGTACACTGATAGTAGAAAAAATACGGTCAGTGCCATAAGTAGAAACACCAATAACTCCTCTTTTTGGATCATCAGGAGTCGAGGCATAAAAATTATAGTGATAAATTCTTCCAGATGAAAGATTTTCTAATAATTTACTAAGATCTCCCACAGCGTAACCTCTAGCCGGAACACTTATAGTGCTGGTTGTACCATAAGCTGTAGTTGCTCCGTATACAAAACCAACTTCCCTCACTCCTGAATCTCCCAAGGAGTTTATAGTACCATTTAAGGTGACAGATGAAGTGGTAATATCAGTTGCTTCTTGATTTGTAACACTAAGAGGCGCAGCTCCAGTACGAAAATAAACATCGTGTAATAATGTTGGCGTTGGTCCGTAATAGTAAATACCCTGATCATCTAAAGCATAGGCTTGATAGCGATATTCGGTACTGGGAGTCAAATTAGTAAGAGCGCCGGTAAAAGTAAATTCTGGTACCCCACTATTACCAACTTGAGCTGTGGTGGTGGTATAATTAATAGGTATTGTGAGAGAAGGCCAGTATCTGAACCCCACCTCAACGATGGTGGCACCTGCGTTAGCAGTTTTTATTGTACCAGAAAGGGTTATAGTATTAAAAGAGCTAGATAATGCATTGTTTATCACAGCCAGTGTGGTCGCGGCTACCTCGTTGGATAAAGGGCCGATACTATTGTTATTTGGATCAACACCTGCCACTCTATAATAATAAGTGGTCAAAGGAGCAAACGGTCCGTCATCAATACTGTCATTATTTAAAGGATTGAGAGTAGTGCAATTTGCAGTTTCAGCGTTACTAGTAGGGCAACGAAAAACGATATATGAAGCTGCGTCAGGAACTGTAGACCAATATAAATAAAGATATAAATCACTGTTTATTTGGTATGAACCGCCGTTTGATAAAGACGGGGCATCAATAGCCAAAGCATTATCCCCAGATATGATATGAAAACCAGAATTTTCCAAAGAAAAAAGAACAGCAAAGAGACTAACAATAGTTATCAATGTCCGTAAATGGTGTTTTTTTCTATAATTTTGTATCTTTTCAATATTATTTTTTGACATAATTTTTAAAAAATGATTAATTAAATTAATTAACATAATTATACCAAAAATTTTAAATTCAAGCAATATGAAAATGCATCATTTTTTTATCAAAGAAAAATTAAAAATTGGTGAAATGACAATTGCTGATTTGGAATTGGCCCATCAGCTAAAAGACGTTTTAAAATTTTCTCCGAATGAAAAAATTATTTTGTCAGATGGTCAAGGAGAGAAAGCTGAGGTGGCGATTGTACAATTAAACAAAAAAGATTTTTCTGTAGAAGTAAAAAATATAGAAAAGACCATTGGCCCAGAAAAAAATTTAACCACGCTTTATTGCGCGATATTAAAGAGAGACCATTTTGAGTGGGCGGTGCAAAAAGCGGTGGAGTGCGGGGTGCAAAAAATTGTGCCGATTGTTTCGGAAAGAACGATAAAAAATAAAATTAATCTCGCTCGTCTGGAAAAAATTATCAAAGAAGCGGCTGAACAAGCAGAAAGAAGTATTTGTCCGGTTTTATCACCGGCAATGATGCTGGAAGAAACATTGGCAGATAGTCAACATCACGATACAAATATTTGGTTTGATCCGAGTGGGGGAATTTTAACCAAAAGCATATCGGAAAAAAATAAAAAAATCGGAGTGTATGTGGGGCCGGAGGGCGGCTGGACCGAGGTGGAAAATAATTGGGCAAAAAATAATAATTTTAAAATCATTAGTTTGGGAAAAAATATTTTGCGCGGCGAGACAGCGGTAGCTGTGGGTATTTATTTGGCGGGGTTTGTGATTTAGAGTAAAATAAGACCAGTTCTTTGCCCCTACCTTGGCGTAGGAAGGAGGAAAAGAAGATGGTTTGGTTTGGATATTGCCCGGAATGCAAAGGAGAGAGAAGCCTGTCCGTGGTTGATGTTCAGATGCCTTCAGAACAGAGGGAAGATGTCTGGGACACCGACCAGATGACCTTGCCGCTGGGCAAAATCCCGGTGTGTAGAATGCCGGTTGTTCCGGTCGGCTACGTTCGGCTCCGGCTCCGTTGCGCCCCGCCGCCCTGTCAATTGTTGGACAAGTCCAGTATCACTCCGCACGAGTTCTACCGCGTGATTCCCACTCAAGAGTGGGGAAACCTCTGCTCTAGCCCTTGCCACCACTCTTCTCACTAAGGGGATATTTTTCTATCCCCACCCCCGTATTTTAGGCCGTTTTGGCCAACAATCTTGACATTTTTTGTAAAATCGTTTAATATAATCCTGCTTTACATATGTTGCCCTTAAACAAAAAACAGCCACATTCTTGGCGGGATGCCTTGAAATTTGTCGGCAGTTGTCCGGTTTGTCACCGTGAATATGATCCAGAAGCGGCTAGATTATTTGCTAAAAATAATAATGCCAACATGGTTCATATTAATTGTGGACATTGTAAAAGTGCCATGATGTTTATGATTATGGTGCTAGGACAAGGGCTGAGTTCGGTTGGTATGTTAACTGATCTGAGTTTTGATGATGCCCGTAAACTTTATGGGGCGGAAGCAATGACTTTAGACGAGGTGTTGGAAGGGTATCAGTTTATAAATAACAATCAATTTTTATCTAAATTAATTTAATTGTCGCTATGAGTTATCTTTTGAGCGCCCTGAAAAGAGCAGAAAAAGGAGAAAAAGTAAGAGAACAAGGCCAACTTCCAGCCGTTGTTTATGGAGCTGGCAAAGAGGCTACTTCTATTGTTTTGAATTTGCCTGAATTTTTGAAATTATATAAAGAATCCGGCGATTCTAGTTTGATTGATTTGTCAATCGATGGAAAAAATGTCGGTAAAGTGTTGGTACAAGAAGCCCAATATGATCCAGTTTCCGATCGTCTTATTCATGTGGATTTTCGTTTGATTGATATGACCAAGACTTTGACTACCAAAGTAGCATTACACTATATCGGTGAATCTCCGGCAGTAAAAGGTGCTGGCGGTACAATGGTGACCAATTTATTCGAAGTAGAAGTGCAATGTTTACCAAAAGATTTGGTGTCTCACATCGATGTGGATGTTTCTGTTTTGAAAACTTTTGATGATGTTATTAAAGTAAAAGATATAGTTTTGCCAGCCGGTATCAAAGTATCTGCTCCGCATGGCGATGCTTTGGTAGCCAAGGCTCAACAAGCTATCACTGAAGAAGAAATTAAGGCTATGGAGGAAGCGGCCAAATCCGCTGATGTTTCCAAGATTGAAGTGGTGGAGAAAAAGAAAGAAACTGAAGAAGAAGCGGTGATGGAAGGCGGAGACAAAAAAGCCGAAGAAAAGAAATAATTACAAGATAGTGCTAAAACCCGCTTTAAAACAGCGGGTTTTTATTTTTTGTGATATAATGTGTTAATGTACAGTATGGTTAAGAAAAAGATAAAATCTAAAATTACCTTTGCTGTTTTAATTTTAGCCGTGGTATTGGCCGGCCTGTTTTGGATTTATTGGTTTTTTTGGCCAAAAAATTCGACTTTAATAAATATTGATCCAACCGACAATATTTTACCCGCACAAATTAAATTTCCTAGTCAATTGGATGGCCTGGAAGCTGGTAGCAAAGAAAATCAGGTGCCGGCCGTGGTAGGGGTGATGATAGATAATCATCCCGAGGCCCAGCCAGCCAGCGGTTTGAATGAGGCTAAAATAGTTTATGAGGCACCGGCCGAGGGCGGTATTACTAGATATTTAGCGATCTTTGATAAAAATCAACTAGTAGAAAAAGTGGGGCCAGTTCGTAGCGCCCGTCCTTATTATTTGGGGTGGTTGCAAGAATACGGAGACGGTTTATATATGCATTGTGGCGGTTCGCCAGCGGCCTTGGATTTGATTGAGGAAAACAACATTTTTGACGCCAATGAATTTTATAACAGCCAATATTATTGGCGTGATGAAAAACGGAGTGCCCCGCATAATTTATATACTAGCAGTGAAAATTGGAACAAAAATTTTAGCGACAAAGGCGATAATCGTCCGGCATCTGCTTGGAGCGGATGGAACTTTGATCAAAATTTTAATCCAACAAATTTTACGCCGGTCAAAGAAATTAAGATTGCTTATAGTCCGGATTATGAAGTGGTTTGGAAATATAATATTGCAGAAAGCCGTTTTGAATTATGGCTTAACGGTAAACAATATTTAGATGATAACAATCAGCCGATTTGGTCCAAAAATATTTTAATCCAATTAGTACAAACTAAAATATTGGATGAAGTCGGGCGTCGCGAAATTACTCAAATAGGAGAAGGGGAGGGAAAGTTTTTACTCAATGGAAAATTATTGCAAGCGCATTGGAAAAAATCCTATACTAATGATCGAACTAGATTTTATACGGCTAATGATCAAGAGATAAAATTATTCCCCGGTAAGATTTGGGTGGAGATAGTGCCGGTTAATAGCAAAATTACCGTGGTTAATTAATATTTACGATCACTAAACGATCTCGCCCTGCGAGATCTTTTTTTATTTCAATTTTTCCGGCTGGCAAAATATTTTTTAGCAGACTGGCAATCTCCTTGACCTGAGTAGGATCGATTTCTAACAAAATCACCCATTTTTTATTAGGATATTCGGTAATCTGTAATAATAATTTTTTGTAGATATTTAAACCAGTATTTTCGTCGGAAACTAGGGCGGTGTAAGGTTCGTGCTGGATGCTAGGCTCATCGGCAAATTGTTTTTTTGTCAGATACGGCAAATTGGCAGTGACTATAATATTGTCTGTGCGGCCGATTAGCTTTTTCCAAGGAGTAAGAAGATCGCCCCTTTTAAAAATAATTTTAATTTGAAATCTTTGAGAGTTTTTGCGGGCTATTTTTAAAGCGCCATTGGAAATATCCGAAGCGTATATAGTAAGTTGTTTGTTGATAATTTGTTGTTTAAGATTGGCGCCAACAGCTACTGGAATACAGCCGCTACCAGTACCCAGATCAATTAAAATATGTTTTTCTGTTGCGTTATTTAAAATTTCTAAAACTTTTCCCACCATTGTTTCGGTATCCGGACGGGGAATTAATGTGTATTTGTTTATCAAGAATTCCAATCCGAAAAAATCTTTACGGCCAACCAAATAAGATACCGGCCAGCCGGCGATTAATTTTTTTAACTGTCTTTGGAAAATAAAATTTTGCCACCAACTGATTTCTTTTTCTGGATGCGATAAAATAAAAATTTTGTCTTGCTTAATAATATTAGCCAAAATTATCTCCGCGTCTAACAAAGTTTGTCCAGAATATTTTTTTAATATTTTTTTAATAGTCATATTATTTTTGGTAAAGAAGTACGGTTGGTTTTTCTAAAATAGGCAAGGTAAAAGGCGTGCCTTGCAATTTCCAACCGTTCGTTTTCAGCACTTTTTCCACATCACGATGGTGATAAATTCCGTCGATTAAAAATATTTGATCATATTTATTGTAGCCTCTGCTTTCCAACCAATCAGCGATATATTTTTCGTCATAAAAAGTAGAAACATAATTATTGTCGATTAAATATCTATCCCAATTTTTTAATCCCTCATCCGGTATAAAAGGCACGGCTGGAATTGGGCAGTGATAATATCTATCTATTTCATTTTTGGTAGTAAAGTTATTGTAAATTAAAACCTGTTTTTTTTGTATTTCGTAGCGCGGACACATATATTGATTGAGAGCGTCCCAATTGTTGTAAGGGAGGGTATTGTGCCACAAGTTATAAATCCCCGGCAACATAAGGATAATCATGGTCGGTATAGCCAGTATTTTAAAATAATAATCAGCTAAAATAGCCATGGATAAGATAATAAAAGGTAAGGTTAGCCAAATAAATTTTAGAAAGAAGATATTTAATGTCAAGGCTAAAGTTAGCGGTAAAAATATTAAGATTAAACAGAAAATAAAGTTTTTTTGTTTAATAATTAGGTCTTTTTGTCGGTGTCGATAAAAAAATATTGCTAAGCCGATAAAAAATAAACTTAGAAAAATTATTGCGTACCAATCACCGGTTGGGCCGGTAAACAGCAGCTGCAATTGGTGGAGTTTTTCCCAGCCGGTATTTTTGATATTAAAAAACCATGCTTGGGTAATTTTAGGATTGAGTAATTTGTGCAGAGTGGCAGGAATAAACCACGGCAAAAATAATAGGCCGGATAAAAAATTAATTTGACACCAGCGTTTAAAGTTCTGATTGCCCCAAAAGATAATCAATAAACTCTCCGCGATAATTAAAATCGGCCAAGTCAGATGGCTATAAAATAATAGAGTTTGTACGATCAACAGGCTGGCTAATAATTTTTTCGTATAATTTTTTTCGTAAAAAATTTGGAAAGTTAGCCAGACGGAAAGCAAGGATAAAAGAGTAAGTAAACTGTAAACCCGGTTAGTAGCGGAAAAAAACAAATGAATACTGGATAGACTAAAAATCATCGCTGATAGACGGGCGATTTTTTCTGTAAAATATTTTTTGGCAAAAATATACAGTACGGCTACCGAACCCACCCCGAAGCTTAAGCTCGGTAAACGAGAGCAGAATTCATTGGCTGGAAAAATATAAAACCATAATTTTAAAATTATGGTGTGGAGCGGGGGATTGGTTTCCCAAATCCAATATTGAGTAAGGCTGGGCCACCAAGGTTTGAGGCTATAAACAAAACTAAACATTTCATCAGACCAAAAATTTCCGTATTGTAAAACCGTGGCCAAGCGCAAGATGGCAGCTAAAAAAATAATTAAATAAAAGTAATATTTTTTAAGCATTACATTAATTCTTTGTATTCCGTTTCGCGTAAAGCTAAAATCAAAGGCTCTAAACCGCCGTCTAAAATAGTTCCGATATTATTCCAGCTTTGGTGTATGCGATGATCAGTGATGCGATCTTGTGGGAAATTATAAGTGCGAATTTTTTCACTTCGATCGCCGGACCCGATTTGAGAACGGCGTTTTTCGGTCAGTTCAGCCATTTTCTTTTCTCGATCTAATTCGTATAAGCGAGAACGCAATACCGCCATAGCCTTTTCACGATTGGCAGTTTGGGAACGTTCGTCTTGACATTGTACAACGGTGTTAGTCGGGATATGCACGATGCGCACGGCGGAATAAGTGGTATTAACACTCTGGCCGCCGGCTCCGCCCGAACAAAAGGTGTCAATCCGCAAATCTTTGGCTTCAATTTTAAATTCAGTTTCTTCAATTTCTGGCAAGACCGCCACAGTAATAGTAGAAGTGTGAACACGGCCGGCTTTTTCGGTTTCCGGCACCCTCTGTACTCGGTGGACGCCCATTTCGTATTTTAAATCTTTATAAACATTATGTCCTTTTACAGAAAAAATTACTTCTTTAAAACCTCCAATTCCAATTCTGTTGCTGTCAAGCATTTGCGTCTTCCAACCTTTATTTTCGGCATAATGGGCGTACATACGAAAAAGTTCAGCCGCGAATAAAGCGGATTCATCGCCACCCACGCCAGCGCGGATTTCTACAATAACATTTTTTTTATCCATCGGGTCTTGTGGTCTGGTCATTTCTTCCAATTCTTTTTCTACTAAATTTTTTCTATCTCTTAATTCCAAAGTTTCCGCTTGGGCAATTTGCCGCATCTCGTCATCGGTTTCAGTTTGAGCCAAAAGCTCAGTATCCGTCAAACTTTTTTCCAAATTTTCCATTTCAATAATTTTTTCCGCCACTGGTTTTAATTCGGTGTATTCTTGAGATAATTCTTTAAGTTTTTTGTTGTCGCCAATCACAGCTGGATTCTGCAAATCGGCTTCTAAACCAGTGAATTTATTTTTTATTTCTAAATATTTATTAAGCATATTTTAATATTATAACACAAGAAGAATTTCCAGATAAATAAAAACAGACTAGAGGTGAGCTCACAGTCTGTTTTGCATATATAGAAGCTAAGCTTTTTTAGCAGCAGCTTTTTTAGCAGTTTTCTTGGCAGTAACAGCGGCCTTCTTAACTTTTTTACCCTTGCGGGCAGTAGAAGCGGCAGTTTGTTTATCAGCGCGTTCTTGGAATTTTTCTACACGACGAGCAGTATCAACAAATTTTTGTTTACCGGTATAGAAAGGGTGGCATTGACTGCACAATTCTACGCGAATTTCTTTCAAAACGCTACCAGTAGTAAAAGTATTGCCGCAGGCGCAAGAAACCTTGCAATCTGTGTTATATTCTGGGTGGATTCCCTTTTTCATAAACAAATGGTTTATTTATAATTAACTGGCGTATATAATAGCACAAAGCTGAAAAAAGTCAACCCCTTGGGTATAGGTAGATCAAAATAGCCTAAGGTATTGACATTTTAGCCCAATTTAGTATAATAGCGCCTATATTATTTATCACTCATTAGCCATTTTCCAATTTTAAAAGCGGAAAAATTTTCCTCCCCTCGACCACTCGAAGGGTAGGGCTAAGAGGCAGTAATAAGGAAAATATGACAAATACACCATCTTTGATGGAAATGCTCAAGGCCGGGGCACATTTCGGCCATAGAAGCGGTCGCTGGCATCCAAAAATGCGTCAGTATATTTTTGGCGTACGCAACGGTATTCATGTGATCGACTTGGAAAAAACCACTGAAGAATTAGAGAGATCTTTGGAGTTTGTAAAAGGTTTAGTGTCCAAGGGCAAAAATATTTTATTTGTAGGCACCAAACGTCAAGCTAGAGAATTGGTAAAAGCTGCCGCTATTGATTGCGATATGCCTTATATCAACGAACGCTGGATTGGCGGTCTGTTGACCAACTTTGATGAAATGAAACGCCGCTTAAAAAAATATAACACTTTGAAAGCTGAAGTGGCTTCTGGTGAAATTGAAAGATATACAAAAAAAGAACAAGTAGAATTTAAAAAACAATTAGCTAAAATGGATCGTTATTTGATCGGTTTGGCAAAATTAGAAAAAATGCCAGATGCTTTGTACGTAGCTGATTTGCGTGTAGAAAAAACCGCTGTCACTGAAGCCAATCGGGTTAAAGTGCCGGTAGTGGCTGTGTGCGACACCAATGTAAATCCAGAAAAAGCCCAATACATAATTCCAGCCAACGACGATGCTATTTCTTCCATTAAAATGATGGCTGAATTGGTGGCTGAAGCTGTTAAAGCTGGCAAAAAGGAATATGAAAAAGTTAAGGCCGCTATGGTTAAAGAAAATGCCAAAGCTCCGGTTAATAATTTTTCCGCTCCAGCAGTTGGTAAGGCTCCAGTAAAAAAGGAAAGAAAAGCCTTAAAGACAGCCTCTTCTATTTAATTTAGTTCACAAAATAATCAAAAAATATTATAATACTTCTTGGGTTTTAATATTTTTTAAGGATAATTTAAATATAAAATATATGGCAATCACAGCTGCAGACATTGCAAAATTACGTAATTCTACCGGGGCTGGTATGATGGATTGTAAAAAAGCTTTAGAAGAAGCTAATGGCGATATGGACCAAGCTATGGAAATTTTACGCAAAAAGGGTATTGTAAAAGCCGCTAAGCGCGCTGACAAAGTTGCCGCTGAAGGTTTGACCCAAGTGGAAGTAAAAGGCGACGCCGCCGTGGTGGTAGAGGTTAATGCCGAAACTGATTTTGTCGCTAAAAATGAAAATTTTCAAAAATTGATCGGTGAAGTGGTCGGTCATTTGTTGACTGCCCAACCGGCCAATGTGGAAGCGGCTTTAAAACAGCCAATGACCGGTGGTGCTGGTACAGTGGAAGAATATTTTACCAATGCCACTGCGACTATTGGAGAAAAAATCACTTTGCGTCGTTTTTCTTTGCTTAAGAAAAATGCCAATGAAGCTTTCGGCGCCTATGTACATATGGGCGGTAAAATGTCCGTGTTGGTTTTGTTGCAAGGCACTTCTGATGAAGCTCTGGCTCGCGATGTGGCTATGCATGTAGCTGCTTCTAATCCTAAGTATGTTCGTCGTGATGAGGTGGATGCTTCTGTTTTGAAAAAAGAAGAAGAAATTTACGCCGAACAACTTCGCGCTCAAGGTAAACCAGAAAATATTATCGCCGGTATCTTGAAAGGTAAAATGAATAAATTTTACAGCGAAGTTTGTTTGTTGGAACAGCCTTTTATCAAGGATGAAGATTTGACTGTGCAAAAATATTTAGACAGCAAGGGTGCTGGTATCACCGTCGCCAAAATGGTCCGCTTTGAAGTAGGTGAAGGTATTGAAAAGAAATCCGCTGATTTTGCTGCTGAAGTCGCCGAACAATTAAAATAATTACATCAAAACAATAAACGCCCTTAACCGGGCGTTTTTTGTTTACAAGAAGTGATAAATAAGATAAGATATGTGAGTAATTTAAGATAGATTATGCAGGAAAAACTTTTGGCTTTGCAAGAAAAAATTGTCGCCACTACCAAGCTTTTAAAGCTGGACGACCTTAAAATAAAAATGGAAAAATTGGGTGAGCAAATGAATGCCTCGGATTTTTGGTCGGATCAAGCGACTGCTCAAACCGTGTCGCAGGATTATCAAAGTATTAAAGAAGAAGTAGAAAAGTGGGAAGATCTAAAAATTAAGGTCAATGAGCTTTTAGATTTGGCTAAAACCGGCGACAAAGAATTGGAAAAAGAAATCACTGAACAAGTGGTGGAACTGGAAAAGCAGTATGAAAGTTATGAATTTTATTTATTGTTGAATGACTCGTACGATCAAAATAATGCCATCGTAGCCATTCATGCCGGAGCGGGTGGCACCGAAGCCCAAGACTGGGCCGAGATGTTGGTTCGCATGTTGTTTCGTTTTTGTGAAAGCCGCGGTTGGAAAGTAAAAGTAATGGATGAGTCGCGCGGCCAAGAGGCTGGTTATAAATCTATTATGTTTGAAGTGCATGGCCGGTATGCTTATGGCTACTTGAAATCCGAACACGGTGTGCATCGTTTGGTGCGTATTTCTCCGTTTGACGCGGAAAAAATGCGCCATACCTCGTTTGCTTTGGTAGAAGTTTTGCCGGAATTATCCGATGAGATTAAAATAGAAATAAAGCCGGAAGATCTGCGAATAGATACTTTTATGTCCGGTGGTCATGGCGGTCAAAGCGTTAACACTACTTATTCGGCCGTGAGGATTGTGCATCTGCCGACCGGCATCAGCGTGCAGTGTCAAAATGAACGCTCGCAACAACAAAATAAAGAGTCAGCCATGAAAGTTTTGAAAGGAAAATTATATCGTTTGGAACAGGAAAGACTGGCCAAAGAAAAACAAGAATTGCGCGGTGAATATAAATCCGCGGAGTGGGGCAATCAGATTCGATCGTATGTTTTACACCCATACCATCTGGTAAAAGATCATCGCACTGAATATGAATCGGCTAATCCGGAAAGCGTTTTGGAAGGAAAATTATTGCCTTTGAGCGAGGCGTATTTGCGTTGGATAAAAAAATAATATGAAAAATTTGGAAGATAAAAATTTAACCGAGGCTGTAAAGTACCTTAATCAAGGCAATGTTTTAGTTTTGCCGTCAGAGACTTCTTATGGTTTAAGTTGTGATGCCAAAAATCAGACGGCGGTAGATAAAATTTTTCAAATTAAACAGCGTGATCCAAGCAAATCGTTGTTGATAATTGTTCCGACGATAGCCATGGCGAAACAGTATTTGCTTTGGAACAAAACCATTGATCGGTTGGCTAGAAAATATTGGCCTGGACCTCTAACTATCGTGGGGGAGGCTCAGCCCTATGGCAAACTAGCCAAGGGAGTAATTTCTGAAGAAAAAACTGTGGCTGTGCGAGTGTCCGCCCACCCGATTTTAAAATATTTATCAGAAAAAATTAATTCGCCGCTGGTGTCCACTTCCGCCAATTTATCTGGCGAAGGAAATATCTATTCGGCTAAAGAAATAAAAAATAATTTTGCTAATCAAAAATATCGTCCGGATGTTTTGTTTGATGCTGGAGTGCTACGTTTTAGTTTGCCCACAACGATTGTCAGAGTAGGAAACGAAGAGATAAAAGTTTTGCGTCAAGGTGAAATAAAATTATGATCAAAAAAATAGATTTAAAAATTTTTTTATTGATTATGGTTTCTTTATTATCATTTTTGTGTTTGCTGTATAGCTTTCATAACACTACTCTGGCTTTGGATAGCCAAAATATTTCCGAAGTAGCTACGACTCAAAATTTAGAGCACGCGCGAGTCAAACCGGAAAAACAAATGGTCAAAGGCGTATATTTGACCGCTTATTCGGCCGGAAGCGCGACTAAAGTGGACCAGATTATTAAACTTTTAAACAAAACCGAGCTCAACGCGGTCGTGATTGATATCAAAGATTATAGCGGAAAAATCTTATACGATAGTCAGGTAACAGAAGTAAAAAATTTAAAAACAAAAGAAAATCGAATGGGTAATTTACCGAAATTAATTCGCAAATTACACAATAATAATATTTATGTAATTGCCAGACAGACTGTTTTTCAGGATCCGATTTTAGCTCAAAAAAAACCGGAATGGGCGATTAAAGCCAAAAGCGGGGGGTTGTGGCATGATAACAAAGGTTTAGCATGGGTAGATCCGACCAAACGAGAGGTCTGGGATTATAATTTAGCGATTGCCAAAGAAGCGATTGCTTTGGGTTTTGATGAAGTAAATTTTGACTACATGCGGTTTCCATCGGATGGAAATATGGCTAATGTAAAATATGAAAATAATGGCCATAAAAAATATGAAATTATGGCAGATTTTTATAAATATTTAAGTGATAATTTGCAAGACGAACCAGCTTGGATTTCTGTTGATATGTTTGGATTTGTCATGGAAAAAAGCGGCGAAGATGATATGTCTATCGGTCAACGGTTGGTAGATGCTGTAGATAATTTTGATTATGTCTGTCCCATGATGTATCCATCGCACTATCCAGCCGGGCATTTGGGTTTAAAAAATCCCGCCGCCAATCCGGGGACGGTGATAGAAAATGGGATGATCAAAGGCTTGCCGTGGTTCGCGGCCAAGCGGGCCGAAGTTAGACCGTGGTTACAGGCTTTTAATATGGGAGCGACTTATGATGCGGCCAAGATCCGCGCTCAAATCGACAAGACGGAAGAATATTCCAGTGCGGGTTGGTTGCTGTGGAACGCTT
>CAZEYR010000018.1:15946-16303 GCA_964516735.1 uncultured Gammaproteobacteria bacterium | reverse complement strand
AGAAATTAACGAAGTACCAGACATAAACGAGGATGGTGCAATAAATTTGGATGATGTCGAACATTTATTGAAGCATAACAAAAATGTCGCTACTCCGCTTAAAGATAGCGGTGATTTTCGTAGCGACGAGTGTATAGCACTACTGAAACAGGCAGATATTATTGTTACTAATCCGCCGTTTTCTTTATTTCGAGAATTTGTCGCTCAATTAGTAGAACATAACAAAAAATTTCTCATTGTTGGCAGTAAGAACGCCATTACATACAAAGAAATTTTTAAACTCATAAAAGATAATAAGTTGTGGATGGGATATGGATTTTCTGGTGGTAATGCTTATTTTAAAATTCCGCCTGAAAA
>CAZEYR010000018.1:0-15936 GCA_964516735.1 uncultured Gammaproteobacteria bacterium | reverse complement strand
CACGCGAATTTGAAGCGGGCGTATATGATCCAAAAACAGGAATTGTAAAATTTCGTAATGTTGGATGGTTTACCAACCTACTTGTTGATAAATCAGAAGACCCTATCACTCCATACCTCACCTATGAACAAGGACGCAAAAAAGGGCTATACCCAAAATATGACAACTATGACGCAATTGAGGTTTCAAAAATAGCAGAAATACCAAGTGATTACGATGGGGTTATGGGTGTGCCGATAACATTTTTAGATAAGTGGGTACCCGAGAGCGGTATAGAGATTGTTAAGTTTAGGAAAGGCAATGACGACAAAGACTTAGCGTTCACGAGAGAGAGAGAGAGTACAACCCTACTTCAGAATACTCATTCGTTATCGTCGGGCAAACAGGAGTTATTGAGCCAGACGGAATCTGTATTGAATATAAAGCGGGACGACCATATATTGAAGGACAAAGGAAGTATGCGAGATTATTCATTAAACAAGTTTAATATTCTAGGAATTGCTAATTCGGCGAGGTGGATAGGCTACGAGCTAAAAACAATCATAGATGGCAGAAAGATTTATAATAGGATTATAATTAAAAAAAGGAAATAATATGAAAATTGTACTAAAAAATATCAAGGTGCGGGATGTGGTGGATGGCTATAAAGATAACGGCGAAGGCGGTGTCGTTGGTTTTGATGGTAAGCTTAATATTCGTCCAGCATATCAGCGAGAATTTATTTACGGCAATAAAGAACGAGATGCGGTTATCAAGACACTTCGGCAAGGTTTTCCGCTTAATACGATGTATTGGGCAAAAACTGACGATGGTGGATTTGAGCTTATGGATGGACAGCAACGCACAATAAGTATTTGCCAATATATGACCGACATCATACCTATTAAATTTGACGAAGGTCATGAGTTGGCTTTTAATAATCTAACTACTGACCAACAAAAACAAATCTTCGATTACGAGTTATCGGTGTATGTATGTGAAGGTACAGATAGTGAGAAACTTGATTGGTTTAAAACGATCAATATTGCGGGCAAGCCACTCACAGAGCAAGAATTGCGAAACGCAATTTATACAGGACCATGGCTTGCTGATGCAAAGCGATGGTTTAGTAAAACACATGGACCAGCAGATCAACTTGGTGAAAAATATTTGAACGGATCCCCGTTACGTCAAGATTTTTTGGAAAAAACGCTTGATTGGATTTCTGAAGGTAAGATAGAAAATTACATGAGTAAGCACCAGCAAGATGCTGATGCACAAGAGTTATGGCAAGAAGTTGTATCGTGGGTCGAGCGCGTTTTTCCTGAATATCGTAAGATTATGAAAGGATTAGAATGGGGACAGTTATACAACAAACACAAAAATGATAAATTAAACGCAGCAAATTTTGAAAAAAAGATTGTAGAACTTATCGAGGACGATGAGGTTGATAGCAAAAAAGGCATTTATGAATTTCTTTTAACGGGCGACGAAAAGACTCTTAATTTGCGTATGTTTGATGAAAAAATGAAAGTAACACAATATGAAAAGCAGAAAGGGATTTGTCCGCTATGCAAAAAACATTTTGAGATTGAGGAAATGGAAGCAGATCATATTATCCCTTGGCACGATGGTGGCAAAACAACTGCAAAAAATTGCCAGATGCTATGCAAACAAGATAATCGAACAAAATCGGGAAAATAAAATCTGTGGGGTGAGTATTATAGGATATGCTCTAATTTCAGATAATCACTTGGGTTGTGGCAAATGGTGGTAATCCACATTCCAACATTGTCCCACCCCTTCCGCCAATTTTTAGAATTTTAAACTTTATAAAATGGATAAGAAAAAAATAATAATTTTAGCAATAATCACCGCCGTTTTGTCGGCTGGTATTTTTTTTGCTACAAAATATTTTTATTTTAAACGTATTTTACCGGATTATCAGCAAAATTATTTAACTATCAACGAACCGGCGCCGATAAAGCAAGTGCCGGTGCAAAAAGATTGGTTTGAAATAGACGTGATGAGCCGATCCGTTTCTAATCAAGATTTCCATTGTTTTGCTACTACTACCGTGCACCAAGCCAACGGTGAAGACGTAGTAAAAACTTATGGCCCAGCAGATTTTAATTGCCCAGATTATACTTATTCTGTGGAGTATGTGGATCAGGTTGATAATATTTTTTGGTTAAAAAAGAATGTGGTTGTTTATGCGCGTGGTTTGTTTAAATTAAACGCCAAAACCGATAGTTTAGAATACTATCCATTGTATGAAGAAGAAAATGGGGCTTCTAGCATGCTGGATTTTTCTTTTAATGCACAGAGAGCGTTGGCAGTTTATGGTGATTGTCCAACATACTATGACGCTCCTACTAGCGTAGAGGAAGAAGAGCAGAGAAAATCCGTTACCTGCAAATTGTATCTATACGATATAGAAAATAATTCTAGGGAGGAGCTGGCATTAAGCAGTACACATTTTATGCCCAAGTGGTTAGATAATGACACTTTAGAATATTCTGTTTCTTCGGATGGCAAAAATAGCCAAAAAGTCGTTAGGAAGTTTTAGTTATTTGTTTACTTAGTTTTAAAATCGCCCGTTGCTGGGTGATTTTATTTTTTCCCTTTTTGTTTTATACTATAGATTGGATATTATTAATTTTTAAATTTATGTTGTTACAAGATAAAGTGGCTATTGTCACTGGGGCCAAACAAGGGATTGGCTTGGGGATTGCCAGAGTTTTGTCTCAAGAAGGATGTCGGGTCGTAATCGCTGATTTAGATTTGGCGGGCTGTCAAAAGGCGATAGAAATTATTGAACAAGCCGGTGGGAAAGGATTGGCAATAAAATGCGATGTTACCAAAAAGATAGATGTGGAAAATTTGGTGGACCAAACTGTTAAAGAGTTTGGTCGGTTGGATATTTTGGTAAACAACGCCGGTATTTTTCCGTTTGTGCCTTTTGAAAAAATGACCGAAGAAGATTGGGATAAAGTCATGAATGTAAATTTAAAAAGTATTTTTTTATGCACCAACACTGCCCTTAAACAGATGAAATCCGGCGCTAGAGTTATTAGTATTTCTTCCATTGCTTCGGTGATAGGGTTTGAGGGGTTGACGCATTATTGTGCTTCCAAAGGCGGTGTTAGCTCGTTTACCAGAGCTTTGGCTTTGGAATTGGCGGCAAAAAATATCACTGTGAATGCTGTGGCCCCGGGCGCGATCGATACTCCGGGGGCGACTGGGTCGATTGATGAAAAATCCAAACAACAAACGGCTGCTAGTATTCCAATTAAAAGATATGGTTTACCCGAGGATATTGGTCAAGCAGTGGCTTTCTTGGCTTCCGATAAATCTAGCTATATCACTGGCCAAACTTTGGTGGTAGATGGTGGTTGGACAAGTAGATAACGGGAGATGTATTGTAAATATAAATAATTTTATGGAAAAAAGAGATTTGTGTATAATTGGGGTTGGTCCGGCCGGGATTACTGCGGCTATTTATGCGGCGCGTTATAAAATAGATGTAGCAGTAGTAGGTGAACTGCCGGGTGGTTATATTTCTTCTTCTCACTTAATTTGTAACTATCCTTCAGAAAATGCTATTTCTGGTTTTGCCTTGACTGATAAGATGTTTAATCGGTTGTCCGAATTAAATATTCCGCATTATTTGGATAAAGTTGTCTCTATTGGAAAAACCGATGAAGGTTTCAAGGTGGAGATGTCGGCTGGAAATATTATTTTGGCCAAGACCGTGTTGCTGGCGATTGGTACCAAACATCGCCATTTAGGCTTAGACAAAGAAGAAGAGTTTATTGGCAAAGGCATCTCTTATTGCGCCACTTGCGATGGAATGTTTTATGCCGGGAAAAAGGTGGCTGTGGTTGGAGGTAGTGATAGTGCCAATACCTCTGCTTTATATCTGTCTAAAATTGCCAGCGAGGTTTATCAAATTTATCGCGGAGCGGCTCTGCGTGGAGAAACTGCATGGATTGAACAAGTCAAAGCAAATCCAAAAATTAAGGTTTTGTATAACACCCAAATTACTAAATTGGGCGGTGTGGAAAAGCTGGAATATATAGAAGTAAATCAGCCAATTAATGGAGAAAATAAATTAGTTGTCGATGGGTTGTTTGTGGAGGTTGGTTCGGAGCCAAAATCTCCTTTGGTCCAACAGCTTAGTTTATTGACAGATGAGAACGGGTATATAAAAGTTTCAGCCGATCAAGCCACTAATGAAAAAGGGGTATGGGCTGCCGGTGATGCCACTACCGGTTCCAATTATTTCCGGCAAATTATCACCGCCTGCTCGGAGGGGGCGGTCGCTACTAATAACATCTTTAATTATTTGCAAAAAAGTGTGATATAATTTATTTATAGTAATTAATTTAAAATATGAGCACAGTATTAACCTTAACCCATGAAAATTTTGAACAGGAAGTATTAAAAGCCCAGTTGCCAGTATTGGTGGATTTTTGGGCTCCTTGGTGTATGCCTTGCCGAATGATGGCTCCAATTTTAGACGAAATCGCCAAAGAGTTAGATGGTAAAATTGTTATTGGTAAAATGGATGTGGAAAATCCGGATCACCAAGCTCTGGCTATGAAGTATCAAATTTCCAGTATTCCGAATATGAAATTGTTTAAAAATGGCCAAGTGGCCAAAGAGTACGTTGGCTTGCGAGATAAAGGAAACTTTATTAGAGATTTAAACCAAGAATTATAATTATAGTAGATTATGAAAAAAATTATTTTGTTTATTGTTCTTGGGCTTTTAATGTTAGGAGCTGTGGTCTATGGTTTGTATGCCAGTTATCAGAATAATCAAGTCGGGCAAAAGATAAAGAAAGATTTATTAATTCCATATATAGAACATTTAAACAAAAAAGATTATCGCAAGGCGTATAATGATTTTACTTCGGTTTATTATAAAAAACAGTATCACGTAGATGATTTTTTGGTAGCCCAGACCGTCAACGCCACCAAATTAGGAGAAAAAAAGGAGTATCAGGAAACGTCGGGAATTTTTAGCTTGATCA
Organism: uncultured Gammaproteobacteria bacterium; assembly: GCA_964516735.1. GTDB lineage: Bacteria > Patescibacteriota > Patescibacteriia > Magasanikbacterales > GWA2-37-8 > JAHJCN01. The sequence goes on along the minus strand of CAZEYR010000018.1, from coordinate 10,919 downwards.
AAGAACCCGGCAGTCCGGATTATTATCGCACCACTTTTCAATTGCGTGGAGAAAAAAATTTTGATCTAGTAACATTTGATGTTGTTTCCGAAAATGGTAATTATAAAATTTATCGCACCTACGAAGCAATTTTGGGCAAAGGCCTAAGATTAGTGGAAAAAATTTATTAATTTAGATTTGTTAATGCTAGTTAGTTGTGGTAAAATAAGCGCATAATATTATTTTATGCCTGAAGTTTCTTGGCAAAATTTTTCCTTATCTGATGATGGCAGTAGACAAAATAGAGGTTTTGAAGCTTTTTTGTCTAATAATAGCAGCCAACCGGCCAGAGAAGAAGAAGGGGAGTTGTTGGTAGATGTGGCGCAGACCGAAAAAGAAGTTATTATTGTAGCGACTATGGCTGGTACCCCGCCAGATAAAATTGAATTACATCTTCACAATGATTTATTGACTATCCGGGGGGAAAGACAGTCTCCTGTACCAAAAGAAGCTGATTTTTTTCACAAAGAAAATTTTTGGGGGAAGTTTTCTCGCTCAATTGTTTTACCAGTGGATGTAAAACACGAATTATCTAAGGCGGATTATAAAAACGGGATTTTAATCGTCCACCTCTTGAAAGAAATCGCCAATAAGAGTATACCTATTGTAATAATTGAAGAATAGCTATGAGTTTAAAGATTAGAATTTTATTGTTTACAATAGGCGGTATCTTGGGGCTAGGCTTAGTTGGAGCCGGGGCTTTGTTTGGTTATGAAAAATGGTATGAAAATAAAATTTATCCGGGTGTTTATGTAGGAGATTATCATCTGGGTGGTTTGTCTAGCGAACAAGCTAGAAATTTAGTAGAAAATTATAATAATCGTTTGGCCAGAGAGGGGCTTAATTTTTTAGTGATAAAAATCAACGGTGAGCGGGTTAGTTTTAAACTAAATAATATTTCCGACGGAGACGGCAATGCCGCAGAATTAGTTAAAGTAGAAGGGGAAAGACTAGTGCGTGAGGCAATGATCATCGGCCGTGATGGCAATCGTTGGCAAAATTTATGGCGTCCGTGGTTATATCGATTTACCAACGATCGAATTATTACTGCCCCGATCTTGTTTGACGAAGTCGGTTTTCGCACAGCTTTAAAAAATAATTTATCATCTTTGGAAACTGGAGCTCGTAATGCCAACATAGTAATTAAAAGTTGGTCGGAATTAGATTATGACGTGTTGCCAGAACAAGCCGGCGGTATTTTTGTATATGACAAAATTATTCCATCTGTAAAAAACAGTATCAGCCAGATGTCGTTTGAATCCATGGTTATTTCTCAGGATAGATTTCAACCGACTATCAATGTGGATGATGTGATCAAGGCGGCAGAAAATTTATCCGAAGTATTCTCTTACGGTAGCCTAAATTTAAACTATGTTAATCCGCAAACTCAGATTCGTCGGGATTGGAAGATTGATTTAAAAGAATATATTAATTGGTTGGAGGTGACAAGAGATCAGGATAATAATTTAATTTTTTCTTTAAATGAAGAAAAAGTAAAAAAATATTTGGATATTTTGCGAACCGATGTGGATGAAGAGGCTAGGGATGCTAAATTTGTAATGGAAAATGAAAGAGTAAAAGAATTTCAAGCTAGCCGTCCAGGTATTCGTTTGAATCTGGATCAAACTTATAAGGATATTGATAAAGCTTTCGAGGAAAGGAGTTACCGATCTTCACAGGTAACCAAGACAGTCACTTTAGCAGTGGATATTGTGGAGCCTCAAATGAAAATGGGCGATGCGAACAGTCTGGGCATTTCTGAAGTTGTCGGTAGCGGCTATTCTACTTTTTATGACAGCCACACTAATCGCATTAAAAATATTGCCAATGCGGTAAAACGGCTGAATGGCACTTTGATTAAACCAGGTGAAATTTTTTCCGCTAATAATTATGCTGGACCGTTCACTTTGGCGAATGGCTATCTGCCGGAAGCTGTAATTAAAGGAACGGAAATTAAAGATGAAGTGGGCGGCGGAATGTGTCAAATTGGCACCACTTTGTTTAGAATGGCTATGAATTCTGGTATGGATATTGTGGAAAGGCACAATCATTCTTTAGTGGTGAGTTATTATGCCGATCCGGTCAATCATAATCCTGGCACTGACGCGGCTTTATACGAGCCAATGTTGGATTTAAAATTTTTAAATGATACGGGAAATTATTTGCTGCTGCAAACAGAAATTGATTATGAGAAAAAACAACTGACGTTTACGTTGTGGGGTAAGTCCGACGGGCGAAAGGGTTGGTATACGCACCCGTTGGTTAGCAGGTGGATTCCGGCTGGTGAACAGCAAAATATTTTGGTTAGTCAAGATCCTAAAGTGAAGCCCGGTACAACTAAGTGCCAAGTAGCCTATCGAGGAGCGGTGGCGAGTTTTACTTATAGCCGAGTCACTCCGACAGGAGAAAAAATCGATCGAGTGTTTGAAAGTTATTATCGTCCCTTGCCTAAAATTTGTTTGGTGGGAGTGGAAACTATCCCCGAAGGGTGTAAAGAACGAGCGGTTTGTACGGTTGATCCGGCGACGACCGATGACGGTGTTGCTACAAGTAGTGCGATAATAGCGCCAGCAGAATAATTTTAATAAATATTTATAAATACAAAAGCCCCCGTTTATCCATACTAGGACAAACGGGGGTTTGTTTATGAGCGGGGGAAAAATCCCCCATAATCCGCATCCGAGAAGATGTGTCAATGGAGTAAACGAGCCGTAGCCTGTTAATTCCGTCAACACATCTCCATGCTTGTTGGATACGGATGGTTGCATACTATTTCCTCAAACTGAACTTGGTAACATGCACTGAATCCGCATCCAACTTTTGAAATTTTTTATTAACTATTTAATTTTAAGCAACAGCATATAATATCATAAAATTGGGAGTTTGTCAAGTGGGTGAGGGGGTAAATAAGCCAAAACCCGCGCCAAAAGGCGCGGGTAGAGGATTAAAACATGTTCATGATGGCGATTACCTCGTCTGGATAGCTGTGAATTACAGTGCCGTTATAAGCCCAAAGAATCTGATAAGTAGTCTTATTTTTATAATATTTAGCAGTATCTTCGTCGGAACCAGACAAGTTTTTAGCTACTTCTTCAATTGCTTCATCAAAGTCAGCGAATTTGATTTTACAAGAACCCCAACCAAACGGGTTATTATTTAATAAATGCTTACCGCCAGAGGACTCACGGACACCAATAGCCGGTAAAAGTCTCCAATCTAAGCCATATTTATCAGCGGTGGCCACGAAAGCTTGACCGTGACCTTCCAAAGGCATGTTACGTTTAGCAAAATAAGCATCCAAACGAGCGGCACGATCATCCTGAACCTCGGTTTTAGTATTATTTTTGCTAAATAAAGAGGTAAAAAAGGATAAATCCATAGCGTTAGCCTTGGTCGGGGTACCCAAGGTACTAACCACCAAGATAGATAATACAGCGATTAAAGCGATTTTGTTGTTTGTAGTATTCATATGTGTTTTTCAATTTAAAAGATACCCTTTCGGATATCTCTAAATTAACAACATACTATACCACAAATTTGGACTTTTGTCAAGAGGGTAGAGCCATTTTTTGGCTAAATTAAGCGATTACTTTATCTACCAAACCGTACTTTTTAGCCTCTTCCGCGGACATAAAATTGTCGCGGTCGGTATCCTTCTCTATAGTCTGCAAATTACGTCCGGTGTGCTTGACCAAGACCTTATTTAGACGTTCTTTCATGCGCAATATGCGTTCGGCGTGGATTTTGATGTCTGAGGCCTGGCCTTCCATACCGCCCATGACTTGATGGATCATTACTTCGGAGTTTGGTAAAGCTAAACGTTTGCCTTTGGCACCGGCGGCCAATAATACCGCCGCCATACTGGCAGCCATGCCGATACAAATAGTAGAAACGTTTGGTTTGATAAACTGCATGGTATCATAGATGGCCATTCCCGCAGTTACCGAACCGCCCGGAGAATTGATATAAAGTTTGATGTCTTTTTCTGGGTCTTGATTGGCTAAAAACAGTAATTGAGCGATTATAGTGTTGGCTACTTGATCGTCAATCGCGCTGCCTAAAAAGATAATACGGTCGATTAAAAGACGAGAATAGATATCATAAGCACGTTCGCCCAAGCTGGATTTTTCAATGACAGTTGGGATTAAAAATTGGGAGGTTGGTTGGGTATTTTTCATAGATTTATTTTATTAAATTGGCTAAATTATTATAATAGGTTATTAGATAGTCGTCAAAATTTGTTCCAAGACTTCTTTGATATCACCATCCACGATGAAACCAGCCGCTTTTTTGTGCCCGCCACCGCCAAATTTTTTGGCCATCGCCGCTACATCTACATTATTTTGGGTGGTGCGGAAACTGGCTTTGATTTTTCCATCTTCAGTTTCTCGAACAATCAAAGAAATTTTAGCCTCTTCCAAATTGTTTAAAAAATTGGCAATACCTTCGGCTTCACTTTCTGAAGCGTTTAGCTTTTTTAAATCTTCGCGAGTGATGTAGGTATAAACCATTTGGCTGTTTTCGTGTTTGTCCAATCGAGATAACGCCACGCCCCATAATTTTAAAGCATTGAAAGTTTTATTTTTTATAATCCATTTGTTGATCAGGTTAAGATTTCCGCCATGACGCAATAATTCACTGGCGGCTTTGAGAGCCGAAGTAGTGGTCGCGGGGTTGGAAAAATTATCCGTGTCAGTGATAATACCTGTCAAAAGGGCGGTGGCGATATGGTGATTGATCGGCAGGCGATTGTGGCGGAAAAAATGATAAATTAGTTCGGCAGTAGAAGAACTTTCCGGAGAGACTAGATTGTATTCCCCATAATTGTCGTTGGTCGGATGGTGGTCGATATTAACAATCTCGGCGTCTTTTTCTAAAAATTTGGCCACGCCAGCATAGCGTAAATCTCCAGAGTCCAATAAAATTATTAGGGCATCGGTCTTCAAAATATCCGGATCAGTTTCAATATTAGAAATATATTTAATAAAGAAAAATTTTTTATGTGGGGGAGTAGTGCAAAACAATTTAGGTTTTTTCCCGATGGAGCGCAAGTGTTCGGTCAAGGCGGATAAAGAACCCAAAGCATCACCGTCCGGATTTTGGTGGGGGATGATGATGATTTGCTTAGCCGCCTCCAGTCTTTTATAAATTTGTCTGGATATTTTTTGCATAAAACAGGACAGTATATCTTGATTGCTTTCTCTTGTCAAGGTGTGGTATAATCTGACCATTACTGACTTTCTATTATAGCACTATGTATCTAAAACGTCTGGAATTGCAAGGATTTAAATCTTTTGCCAACAAAACGGTGCTGGATTTTTTGCCTCCCAAGGATGGGGTTTTTAGTATTACAGCCGTGGTCGGGCCGAACGGTTCGGGTAAATCCAATATTTCTGATGCTATTCGCTGGGTAATGGGCGAGCAGAGCCTTAAGGTTTTGCGTGGTAAAAAAAGCGAGGATGTGATTTTTGGCGGTTCAGAAACCAAAGGCCAATTAGGCGCTGCGGAAATTTCTTTGGTATTGGACAATGCCGATGGTAAAATTATGGGTGATTATCCGGAAATTGTGATTACTCGTCGTTTGTATCGTTCTGGAGAAAATGAATACTTGGTCAACAATAACCCGGTGCGGTTGTTTGATATACATTTACTGTTGGCTCAGGCGCAGTTCGGTCAACATTCATATAGTGTAGTCGGACAGGGGATGATTGACAGGCTCTTGACTGTTAATCCGGCTGAGCGAAAAGACTTTTTGGATGAAGCTTCGGGTATCAAAGAGTATCAAATTAAACGTCATCAGGCAGATTTAAAATTAACTCGCACGACCGAAAACGTCGAACAGGCTGATCGATTATTGCAAGAGGTAGAACCCCGTCTGAAAATTTTAGCCCGTCAGGTAAAAAAATTGGAAAAACGCCAAGAAGTGGAATTAACTTTGCGAGAAACCCAAGAAAAATATTATGCTACTATTTATAGCCGCAATCAAAAAGAACTAGAGGTCGTGTTGGATAATTTGCAAACTACAGAAAATAAATATCGCTCGGCTTTTTCCGAATTAGAAGCCGTGCAAAATGAATTGGCAGAATTAGCTCGTTCATCCACTCGTCAGGAAGTCTTTCAAGAATTACAAAATAAATTTCAAGAAATTAATCGCCGTAAAAATGAGTTAGAAAGGCAATTGGCGATTTTGGAAGGTCAGATGCATGCCGAGTATAGTCAATCCGGCAAACAAAATATTGGTTGGTTGGAAAATAAAATTAAAGAATTAAAAAATAGCCATGATAAAATTGCGGGAGATTTGTCGTTGGCTAATGCTGAAGCCGGAAGAGTCAATCGAGCAGTGGATGAAGAAAAGAAGAAAGCGGATAATTTGTCGGTAGATCGGGCGCAACAGGTGTTGAAAATCTCTCGTTTGCAAAGTCAGATGATGAAAGATCAGACCGAGCAAAGTTATTTACAGTTGTCTGGTTTGACGGCTGTTAAAGCTGTGTTAGATTCCAAAGAAAAATTTGGTAAGGTGTATGGCTTGGTAGCAGAATTGGGCGAGGTGAGTGAGGAGTATCGCACGGCTTTGGAAGTCGCCGCTGGCCAAAATCTGTCTTCGTTGGTAGTGGCCGATGAACAAGTGGCTCGTTTGGCCATAGATTATTTACGCGACAATCGGTTTGGGGTGGCGACATTTTTGCCTTTGAATAAAATCCAGGGCCGCCCGGTGTATAATGATTTGGAAGCGGTGTTGCAAGATTCTAATGTTTTGGGTTTGGCGGTGGATTTTATTAAGTTTGATAATAAATTTAGAGAAATTTTTTCTTTTATCTTTGGTTCAACTATCGTGGTGCGTGATTTGCGTGCGGCCGAAGCGGTAGGTATTGGCCGAGCCAGGATGGTGACTTTGGGTGGCGACATTGCCGAAAAAAACGGTGTGATGCGTGGTGGTTTTAGGCAAAAACGTAGTAGTTTAAGTTTTTCTTCAAAATTATCTTTTAACAGTGAAGACCGATTGGGCGAATATCAGGCGCAGATAAATTTGGAGCAACATAACTTGAATGAAATAGAAAGAAAATTGGATGAAGCCAAGGCCCAAGCTTTGACTTTGCAAGTGCAGGCGCAGTCGGCCGTGGCTAAAGCAGAAATGTTGACTCAAGAAAATGATCGTCAAGAAAGAGATTTGGCAGGTTTGGAAAGAGAATTGGAAATGAGTAAAGGTGGTCCGGAAGAATACGGCGAACAATTAAAAAAGATGTCTGAGAATAAGGGGTTGCTTAGTCGGCAATTGGCGGAGCTGATAGAAAAATCTAAAGAAATAGAAAATGAAATCGTTCGTTTTAACGAAAGAGAAGAAGAGAAAAAACAACGAGTGTTTGCTTTGCAAAATGACATGCAGAAAAAACAGGAAGAGGTGAATCAGATAATTTCTGCTCGTAATGATTTGAAAATTCAATCGGCTAAATTGGAAACCAAACAAGAAGATCTGGTGCAGGAAGTTTATAACGAAATGAATGCCGCTTTGTCTGGAATTATGGAACGCAATCCGATTATGGTAGCCGTGGAAATGTTAGAAGGACTGGCGCAAGAAATCCAAAAATTAAAATATCAGTTGAGTTTGATTGGTGGAATTGATGAAGAGGTAGTGGAAGAGTATAAAACCACCAAAGAGCGGTATGAATTTTTGACTGGACAATTAGATGACTTGCGTAAAGCTGTGGATGATCTTACCAAGATGATTGAAAACCTTGACGAGCTGATGAAAAAGAAGCGCGCGGCCGCTTTCAAAAAGATTAAAAAAGAATTTGATCGTTATTTTAAAATTTTATTCGATGGTGGGAGCGCTAGTTTGGAGGAGATTTACGGCGATCCGGAAGAAGAAGTAATATTAGGTCCGGACGGTCAGCCAATCACACCATTAGAATTAAACGGTGAACCGGTAGAGCCAAAGAAAAAGGAAAAGATTTTGACCGGTATTGATGTCAATGTCAATCCACCGGGTAAAAAAATTCGGCATATCAACGCCTTGTCTGGCGGAGAGCGTACTTTGACTTCTATTGCCTTGATTTGCGCCATCCTAAACTGTAATCCTTCGCCATTTGTGGTACTAGATGAAGTAGAAGCGGCCTTGGATGAGGCTAATACCGCTAGATTTGTGCAAATCATGGGTGAATTGGCCACTCAATCCCAATTTATCGTGATTACTCACAATCGCGTTACTATGCATGCGGCCAATGCTTTGTATGGGGTCACTATGGGCGGTGATGGAGTTTCCAAGCTTTTGAGCGTGAAAATGGAGGACGTGGCCAAGGCGGAAAGTCCGGCCGGAGTTGACAAATAAGGCTAATTGTAGTATATTTACCCTGCTCTAAAAAACCGTCAAAAGTTATAAATTTAATTGAATTTTGTTTTTTGTTATGTTAACTATCCGTTTACAGCGCGTTGGCAAGGCCAAATTTCCAACTTATCGTTTGATCGTATCCGAAAAGGCCCGCGATACCCATGATAATTTCTTGGAGAATTTAGGCACTTATAATCCACATGTCAAAGAAAATCAGTTTTTGCCTAAAGTAGATCGTATTAAATTCTGGTTGGAAAAAGGTGCTCAGACTTCTGACACTTTACACAACTTATTGGTGACCGCTGGTATTATCCAAGGCGCCAAGAAAAAGTCTGTTTATCTTTCTACTACTCGCAAAGCTAAATTGGCTGAAAAGAAGAAAGCCGAAGCTCCAGCCGCCGCATCGGCCGCTCCAGCTCAAGTTTAATTGCCATTTGAAAATATCTTGTATATAATAAGTACAGCGTCGGATCCGGGGTGGGGAACTGGTGGTTGCGCCGCAAGGCGTTGGCACCACTACATGTCGACAGTCCGCTCTAGGTTTGATCAAGTATTTAATTATTAGAAAAATTAATTTTATATTGAATATGAACAATACCGATCAACAATTTGTTGAATTACTAGTTAAGTCTATTGTTAATAATCCGAATGATGTAAAGACCACTCGCAACATCGATGAACGCGGTGTGTTGATCACTTTGGATGTGAACCCAGCTGATATGGGTTATGTAATCGGTCGTCGCGGTCAAACCGCTCATGCTATCCGCACTTTGTTAAAAATCGTTGGTGCTAAAAATAACGCTCGCGTTAATTTGAAAATCAACGAACCAGAAGGCGGCAAAAAATTTGCTCAACCTATAGATCAATCTGCCAACCAGGTAATTGATACTAGTGCTATCGACAACTTAGACATCTAATCGTCTTAAAACAATTTAATCCACCACACCCCAAAAGTGTGGTGGATTTTATTTATAGAGCAGACAAGGTATAATAAAAAATATGAAATTCGATATTATCACATTATTTCCAGACTTAATATATAGCTACGGCATCGCCAGCGTGCTTGGTCGTGGGCAAAAAAATAAAGCGATCCAAATCAAAGCGCATAATTTTCGCGACTGGACTTTGGACAAACAAAAACATGTAGACGATCGTCCGTATGGTGGGGGAGCTGGAATGGTGTTGCAAGTCGAGCCGATTTATCGTTGCTTGACGGATTTAGGTTTGGTTAAAAATGGCAAAAAAATAAAACAGAAAAATACTAAAATAATTATCATGGATCCAGCGGGAAAAAAGTTTGATCAGAGAATGGCGGAAAAATTTTCTAAATTAGATCGTTTGGTAATTATCTCCGGTCGCTATGAAGGCTTTGATGAGCGCGTATATAAATTTGTAGATGAAAAAATTTCCGTGGGAGATTATGTATTGGCCGGTGGAGAATTGCCAGCTATGACTATCGTGGAGGCGACATCTAGATTGGTACCGGGTGTGCTTGGAAATGAAGAGTCTTTGACCGAAGAAACTTTTGGAAATAAGAAGAAAAAAATCGCCATGAAAAAGGAATATCCGCAGTACACGAGACCAGAGGATTTTATGGGCTTAAAAGTACCCAAGATTTTGCTGTCTGGTGACCACAAGAAAATAGGGGAATGGCGCATAAAATATAGTAAATAATTATCCACACCCCTGTGGTTTTATCCGCCCTTGACAACTCCTGAGGGCTGTGTTATTCTTGCTATTGCTAAACGATAAACAAAACAACTTCAACTAGCACCTCCTACAAATTATATTTTTTCTAAGTCCCGCGCCTTTGGCGAAGGATACTGGAAAGAGAAAAGAGTAACTCATTATGGGTTCCTCTTTTTTCTTTCTTAGGAAAGAAAATGAACTTTGACAATTCAGCAACACACAATTAATTGACAGCACAAATGTGACAAGAACATTTGTCTATCCTTTGAAACAAAACAAACAATAATAAATCCAGATCTTCGTTCATATGAACGTTAGATCAAACATCTTTTTTTGAGAGTTTGATCCTAGCTCAGGATGAACGCTGGCGGCGTGTTTAAGGCATGCAAGTCGAGCGACGTGTTCCCGCAAGGGAATTACGAGCGGCAAACGGGTGAGTAACACATTGGTAACCTACCTTGAAGTCAAGAATAGCTCTCCGAAAGGAGAATTAATACTTGATGGTAATGCGGGGACGTAAGTCATTCGCATTTAAAGATTTATCGCTTCAAGAGGGGCCTATGTCTGATTAGCTAGTTGGTAGGGTAAAAGCCTACCAAGGCTATGATCAGTAGCAGGCGTGAGAGCGTGACCTGCCTCACTGGGACTGAGACACTGCCCAGACACCTACGGGTGGCTGCAGTCAAGAATCTTCCGCAATGGCCGAAAGGCTGACGGAGCGACGCCGCGTGCAGGATTAAGGCCTTCGGGTTGTAAACTGCTTTTATTAGGGAAGAATTAGTGACGGTACCTAATGAATAAGAGGTTGCAAACTCTGTGCCAGCAGCAGCGGTAATACAGAGACCTCAAGCGTTATCCGGATTTA
>CAZEYR010000017.1:14960-17753 GCA_964516735.1 uncultured Gammaproteobacteria bacterium | reverse complement strand
TGTCGCATTAATATCATTGATACCCCGGGACACGTAGACTTTACTGTAGAAGTAGAGCGTTCTTTGCGTGTGTTGGATGGTGCGGTAGCGGTGTTTGATGGTTCTCAAGGTGTAGAGCCTCAATCAGAAACCGTTTGGCGTCAGGCTGACAAGTATAATGTACCTCGCGTACCATATATTAATAAAATGGACAAATTAGGTGCGGATTTTTTCATGAGTTTAAAATCCATTCAAGAAAGATTAAATAAAAATGCCGTAGCGATTCAATTGCCAATTGGCGCTGATAGCACTTTTTCTGGTATCGTTGATTTGATCGAACAAAAAGCCTATCAGTTTGAAGGTAAAAATGGTGAAAATATTGTAGAAATACCAGTACCGGAAAACATGAAAGATCAAGTGGCGGAATATCGTAATATCATGTTAGAAAAAGTCGCCGAATACAACGATGATTACATGACCAGATATTTGAATGGTGAAACATTTACTCTCGATCAAATTCACGAAGCGATTCGCGCCTTGACCATTAAAGGTGCGATGTATCCGGTAATTTGTGGTTCCTCCTTGGCCAATATTGGCGTGCAGATGATGTTGGACGCGGTGGTTAGATATTTGCCAGCTCCAACCGATTTGCCAACCGTAAAAGGCACCGACCCAGACTCCGAAGAAGCTTTGGAAAGAAAAACTAGCGATGACGAACCGTTTTCCGCTTTGGCTTTTAAGGTAGCCACCGATCCCTTTGTTGGTAAATTAATTTTCTTTCGTGTCTATTCCGGTAAGGTTACCTCTGGTAGCTACATTTTAAATTCTACCAACGGTGAAAAAGAACGTTTAGGTCGTATTGTGCGTATGCACGCTAATCATCGTGAAGATGTAACTGAGGTATTTGCTGGTGAAATTGCCGCCGCAATTGGTTTGAAAGCGACTGTTACCGGAGACACTTTGTGTGATGAAAATAAACCGATTGTTTTGGAAAAGATTGTTTTCCCAGAACCGGTAATCTCTGTGGCTATTGAGCCGAAAACTAAAGTTGACCAAGAAAGAATCGGTTTAGCCTTGCAAAAATTGACCGAAGAAGATCCAACTTTCAAAGTCCACACTGATGAAAATACTTTGCAAACCATTATCTCCGGTATGGGTGAATTGCATTTGGATATCATCGTGGATCGCATGAAGCGCGAATTTAAAGTAGAAGCCAATGTGGGTAATCCGCAAGTAGCTTATAAAGAAACTATTCGTGCAGTGGCTGAAGCTGAAGGTAAATATGTCAAACAGTCTGGCGGTCGTGGACAATATGGTCATTGCTGGTTGAAAGTTGAACCACAAGCTGACGGTCAAGGCTTTGAATTCGTAGATGAAGTAAAGGGTGGTGTAGTGCCACGTGAATTTATTCCAGCTATTGAAAAGGGTGTTAAGGAAGCCTTAACTCGCGGTATCCAGGCCGGTTATCCAGTGGTAGATATTAAAGTCACTTGTTTTGATGGTTCTTATCATGAAGTTGATTCTTCCGAAGCCGCTTTCAAAATGGCTGGTTCGATGGCTTTTCAAGCTGCTTGTAACAAAGCTCGCCCAGTAATTTTGGAACCGATTATGAAGGTGGAAGTAATTACCCCAGAACAATTTATGGGCGATGTAATTGGCGACTTAAATGCCAAACGCGGTCAGATCCAAGAAATGACTGATCGTGCTCAGATGAAAGTTGTAAAGGCTATGGTGCCATTAGCTAGCATGTTCGGTTACGCCACTTCTTTGCGTAATATGACCCAGGGTCGTGCCAGCTCTACTATGGAGTTGGATCATTATGCCGAGGTGCCAAACAATGTGGCACAGCAGATTATTGAAGGTAGTAAAAAGTAGTTAAGTAATTAAAAAAGAGGGGCTAAATAGCTCCTCTTTTTTGTTTTAATTTTGATATAAATAAATTGTGATATCGTTTGGGTTTGGCTTGTTGATTTCAACCGGCGTCCAATCCGGCAAGGGAAAGGCGTAGGAAATAATTTTTGCGCCTGGCCTGACTTCCTTTTTTAATTTTTCCTGTAATTTATTTTTAATGCTGTCCGGCACGCCGAAGAAATAAATTACATCCGCTCCGCTTAGATTTTCCTTAAATAAATTTTTGAATTTAAATTTGACCAATTTATTTTTGCACCATATTTTTTTAATCAGACAGATTAAGTACATTGGTAGGGAAATCTCTAAGCCAATAGCTTGAACACCAAATTTATCCGCGGCATAAAAAACAGTTCGTCCATCACCACTACCCAGATCATAAAAAATTTGTCCGGATTGTAAGTCGGCTAACTTAAATATTCTGGTCAAATCTTTTTGCCGAGCTGGTACCCACGGAGCGAAAGAAAGCCCGGCGATGGCCATAAAGATAATAATAATCAAAATAAAATAGAAGAAAAAGCCCATAAAATAAGGTTGACAGCGCCAAACGGCATGCTATAATCAGAATATATTAAAACATAAAAAATCCTGTATGAATAGTTTACAACTCAAACGGGTGGTTAATTTGATTCGTCGCACCGGTGATCGTTGTTTGCTGTTGGACAATGAAAGTGATGATGTTTTGACCCTCATGCGTTTGGAGGATTATGAAAAATTATTAAATACGGATACCGGCCGACCGATCCAAGACTTGTCTGAACGTGAGATGATGGAAAAAGTAAATCGGGATATTGCTTACTGGCGATCTTTCCAACAAGAAGAAAATAAAAAAGAAAAAGATTGGTCAGAGTTTGCCGAAGATGAAGGGTGCAATTGTGAAGAGTGTGGCTGCGATGAATGTGATTG
>CAZEYR010000017.1:0-14860 GCA_964516735.1 uncultured Gammaproteobacteria bacterium | reverse complement strand
TGCGATGAATGTGATTGTGAAGAAGATGATGAAGAAAAAATGGAAAAAGAATTTAAAGAAGAAGATTCTGAAAATGAACCAAAGACAGGGATATTGGTAGAAAAAACAGCAGAAGAACCAGTAGTGGAAAAAATTATGCCAGAAAATCAATTCGCTGGTCGAACAGAAGAGGAAAAAATAGATGATTTACCGGAAGAAGAGCAGGACACTTTTTTGCTTGAACCAGTATAATAGCTCAACTTAGCCAAAATATTTTTAAAAAAATTAGGCCACAAAACCGCTTATTTCATCAGAGATTAGCGGTTTTTTGTCCACTTTCTGTCCACAAAGGCCTCCCCTTGCAAAATTTTAAAAATCTGCTATAATGATAACGCTAAACAAAGCAAATTTTAATTAATTTATTTACTATTAATACGGCTGGACACAAATCTGAGCCCGACCACTCGGGACAGTGCCGTAGAAGTTTAATCTTATGGCTGAGTTTATACGTACAAAGCCACACGTAAACGTTGGTACCATTGGCCACGTAGACCATGGTAAAACCACTTTGACAGCTGCCATCTTGCAGGTATTAAGTTCCCGCGGTGGAGTTGCTCAAAATAAAGGTGTTGATGATTTGGACAAAGCTCCAGAATCAAAAGCCCGCGGTATTACAATTTCTACCGCTCATGTGGAGTATGAATCCGAAAAGAGACACTACGCTCATGTAGACTGTCCGGGTCATGCTGATTATGTTAAAAACATGATCACCGGCGCCGCCCAGATGGATGGCGCTGTCTTGGTAGTATCTGCCGCCGATGGCCCGATGCCCCAGACCCGTGAACATATCTTGTTGGCTAAACAGGTAGGTGTACCATATATCGTAGTTTTCTTAAATAAATGCGATCAGGTTTCTGATCCAGAATTGATTGACTTGGTAGAAGCTGAAGTTCGTGATTTGTTAACAAAATACGAATTCCCTGGCGACACCACTCCGATCATTCGTGGTTCCGCTTTGAAAGCTTTACAAAACTCAACTGACGAAGCCGCCGCTAAGCCAGTATTGGATTTGATCAAAACTTTGGATGAATATATCCCAGAGCCACAACGTCAAACTGACAAACCATTTTTGATGCCAGTAGAAGACGTCTTTTCTATTGAGGGCCGCGGTACTGTAGTAACCGGTCGTATTGAACGTGGTATTATCCACATCAACGACGAAGTTGAATTGGTTGGTTTAAAAGAAGAAACTTCCAAGACCGTAGTAACTGGTATTGAAATGTTCAATAAACAATTGAAAGAAGGTCAAGCTGGTGACAACGCCGGTTTGTTGCTTCGCGGTACCAAAAAGGAAGATGTAGAACGCGGTATGGTATTAGCCAAACCGGGTTCCATCACCCCGCACACTGAATATGAAGCCAAGGTATACGTATTAACCAAAGATGAAGGTGGTCGTCATAAACCATTCTTCAACGGATATAAACCTCAATTTTATATCCGCACTACCGATGTAACTGGTGAAGTTACTTTACCAGCCGGTACTGAAATGGTTATGCCTGGCGACACCGTTCAGTTGACTATCAAATTGATTTCTCCAGTAGCTATGGAAGATCAAATGAAATTCGCTATCCGCGAAGGTGGTCGCACTGTAGGTGCAGGTGTAGTAACTAAAATTATTAAATAAAAGCAATGCCCGCCCCGATTAATCTCGGGGCGGGTTTTGTTCTTTTTGATCTTTATTTTTATTTATGAGTCAAACAACCGCCACAACAAAGAAGGAAGAAGTAGTAAGCAGAATCAGAATCAAAATTCGCGCTTATGATCATCGCATTATTGATCAGGCTACCAAGACCATCTTGGATACGGCTGAAAGAAATGATGCCAAGGTAATCGGTCCAGTACCTTTGCCAACTGAAATTAGCAAATTTACTGTTAATCGTTCTACTTTCGTTCACAAGAATGCCCGGGAACAATATGAGATGCGTGTGCACAAACGTTTGATCGATATTATCAATGCTTCTCCAAAATGTGTTGATGCTTTGATGAGTTTGAGTTTGCCGGCCGGCGTGGACATTGAAATTAAAATGTAGGGCTAATTTAAGCCCAACTTTGGTGGCGGGGTAAGAGGTATTGCTTACCCCGGGGCAACCCTTGACAAAAGCCGAAGAATATAGTAATATCAACGAGTAGTTTAGTGGTTATTTTAGTCGGGTAAATAAGATCCGTCGGAAAACATTTATGAG
The DNA here is from genome assembly GCA_964516735.1 of uncultured Gammaproteobacteria bacterium. Taxonomy (GTDB): domain Bacteria; phylum Patescibacteriota; class Patescibacteriia; order Magasanikbacterales; family GWA2-37-8; genus JAHJCN01. The sequence continues at coordinate 12,638 of CAZEYR010000017.1, read as the reverse complement.
ACGAAAAATAACCGGAGATAAAATTATTTAAAAATTTTTACAATAAAGCCATTAATTTCCGCGTAAGCGGCATCTTGAAGGCTAGAAGCAAAAGTGTTGGATGAGTTTTCAATATTTTTGCTTCTAGTTTTTTGTTAAAAAAGCTCTATGAAATTCATTCTAGGCAAAAAAGTAGGTATGACGCAGGTTTTCCTGCCAACTGGTGAGGTTATTCCTGTCACACGAGTGCAGGCGGGTCCTTGTCAGGTAGTGCAAGTTAAAGAGGAGAAAAAGGAGAACGCTAACGCCGTTCAGCTTGGTTTTGGTGAAATTAAAGAATTTCGTTTGTCCAAGCCGGAAGTGGGACATTTAAAAGGATTGGAACCAGCCTGTTGGTTGCATGATTTTGTGGTTGAATCCGTTGGTGATATTACCAGAGGTGATTTGGTAGCCGTAGATACTTTTATTTCCGGTGATAAAGTCACTGTTGTTGGTACATCCAAAGGCCGTGGTTTTGCCGGTGTGGTAAAACGTCATGGTTTTCATGGCGGTCCGGCTTCTCATGGTCATAAAGACAATTTGCGTATGCCGGGTTCCATCGGTGCTGGTGGTATTCAAAGAGTTTTTAAGGGTATGCGTATGGCTGGCCGCATGGGTGGTGGTCAGGTAACTGTTAAGAATTTGGAGATTGTTGAAGTGCACCCAGAAACTAATGAATTATATATTAAAGGCGCTGTGCCGGGTGGTCGCAACGGATTTTTGGTTATCCAAGGCGACGGCGTTTTAAAGGTCACTAAGAAAAGTACTCCGGTAGTGGAAGAAGTTAAAGCCGAGCCGGTAGCGGAAGCTAAAAACTAAGTTTTTGAAATCATATGAAGACTAAAGTTTATAATTTATTAGGTAAAGAAACCGGAGAAATGGAATTAGTTGATCAGGTTTTCAATGTAGAATTAAAACCAGAAGTAGTGCATGGCGTTTTTGTAGCTCAAACCAATAACCAACGTGAACCTTGGGCTGATACCAAAGGTAAAGGTGAAGTGTCTGGCGGTGGCAAAAAACCATGGGCGCAAAAAGGCACCGGCCGTGCTCGTCATGGCTCTATCCGTTCTCCAATCTGGAAAGGTGGAGGCGTCGTGTTTGGTCCAAAAACTGATAGAAGTTTTAAAACAAAAATTAATAAGAAAACTCGCCGTTTGGCTATTAAAATGTGTTTGACCGATAAAGTACAACATGGTGCTTTGTATGTTTTGGAAAATTATTCTTTTGCTGAACCAAAAACCAAATTGTTTGTTGAATTGATGAAAAACTTACCATTGAAAGAAAAAACTTTTGTAGTTTTGACCTCTGGTAAAGAAATCCAAGTGATGCGCATGACCAAAAACTTACCTCGAGTAGAAACTTTGCGCGCTGAAGATGTGAATGTAATGAACCTGGTACAAAAGGGCGGTGTGATCGCCAGCAAAGAAGCGATCAATAAATTAGTGGAAGTTTTTAATAAATAATTTTTCCAATTTTAATCGTAATCGTATGGGATTATTAGACAGATGGAATAAAAAGAAAAAAGAACAGCAATTGGAAAAGGCTGAAGAGCCGAAAAAGGTTGCAGAAAAAGCTGTTACAGAAGAAGCCAAACCAGAAGAGGCTGTAGTTAAAGCTAAAAAAGCTACTGCTAAAATTGTAAAAACTAAAAAAGATAAAGAAACTAAAGAAAAAGAAGAAGTGACAAAACGCGATGTCAAAGCAGGCAGTATGGTTTACAAAATTTTGGTTCGCCCACTTGTGACTGAAAAGTCTGCAATTATGGAAAGCCAAAATAAATACAGCTTTTTAGTCGCTAAAAATGCTAATAAAATTCAGATTAAAGAAGCTGTTAAAGAATTATACGGAGTAAATCCAGTGGCTGTTAATGTGGTAAATGTTGATGGTCGCCGTGTTCGCTTCGGTCGTGGTTTCGGTCGTCGTTCTGACTATCGTAAAGCGGTCGTCACTTTGCCGGCTGGAAAATCTATCACTATCCACGAAGGAGTATAAATACTATATTTTAGATAAATATGCCGATTAAAGTTTATAAACCAACATCCAACGGTCGTCGCAATTCCAGTGTCGACGCTTTTACTGATATTACTAAATTTTCTCCAGAAAAAGCTTTGGTGAAAATTTTGAAACCAAAAAGTGGTCGCAATAATCAGGGTATTTTAACAGTACGTCACAAGAGTGGCGGGGCCAAGAAATATTATCGTTTAGTTGATTTTAAACAAACTAAATATGATATGATGGCCGATGTTTTGGCAATCGAATATGATCCAAATCGCGGTCCACGTATTGCTTTGGTCCAGTATGTTGATGGTACCAAGTCTTATATTCTTTGTCCGGAAGGGTTGAAAGTAGGAGATAAGGTAGTTTCTTCCGATAAAATCGTTGAAAGTAAGGTAGGGAATAGAATGCCTTTGCAAAATATTCCAGTTGGTTTATTTATTTACAATATTGAAATGACAGAAGGTAAGGGCGGCCAGTTGGTGAGAGGTGCTGGTATGTCCGCTCAGTTGGCTGGTGTGGAAGGTGATTATGCTATTATCCGTTTGCCATCCGGTGAAACTAGAAAGATTGATAAAAATTGTGCTGCTTCTATTGGTGTCTTAGGCAACGCTGATCATCGTTTGATTCGTTGGGGTAAGGCCGGTAGAGTTCGTCATCGCGGCATTAGGCCAACTGTAAAAGGTAAAAATATGAACCCGGTTGATCACCCACATGGTGGTGGCGAAGGCCATAGCCCGATCGGTCAGAAACGTGGTCCACAGACTGTCTATGGTAAACCGGCGCGTGGTGTTCGAACCAGAATACCAGACAAGTGGAGCAATAAGTTTATTGTAAAGTTCAGAAGACAAGCTGTTAAATAATAATTTCTATTAAGAAGTAAAATATGTCCAGAAGTTTGAAAAAAGGCCCTTATGTTGACCCGCGCGTAGTAAAGAAAGTAGAGAAAATGCGCGCTACCAAAAAACACGAACCAATTAAAACTTGGTCCAGAGCCTGTGTAATTTCTCCGATTATGGTTGGCGTAACCTTTTTGGTACATAACGGCAAAGATTTTGTAAACGTATTTGTAGATGAAAACATGGTCGGACATCGTTTGGGAGAATTTTCCCCAACTCGTAAATTTGTTCGCCATGGTGGTAAGATGGCTAAAGAACAAGAAGCCGCTGCTACTGCTAAAGCCGCTCCAGCTGCCGTTGCCGCCCCAGCTAAAAAATAATTAATTTAAAATATTATGCAGGAAGTAACCGCAAAATTGAAATTTTTAAGAATTGGGCCACGCAAGATTCGTCTAATTGCTGATTTAATTCGTGGTCGTAAAGCCGAAAAGGCTGTGAATACCTTGTCTTTGCTTAATAAGAGAGCAGCCAAGCCGGTATTGAAATTATTGAAATCTGCTATTGCCAATGCGAAGCACAATCACAATTTGCCTTTGGAATCTTTGCGTGTAGCCAAAATCACGGTTGATGGTGGTCCGGTTTTGAAACGTTGGATGCCAAAAGCTCATGGCCGGGCAACTCCAGTTCGTGAACGTACTTCCCATATTAATTTAGTTTTAACCGGCGAAGTAGTGGAGGCCAAAAAAGAAGAAAAGGCCGAAAAGAAAAAAGTAGTAAAAAAGGCCGTTAAAGCTGAAAAAAAATAAATAATTTTTTAAATATGAGCCATAAAGTTAATCCAGTAATTCATCGTATTCCGGCCATTCACACTTGGGACTCCAAATGGTATGCCAAGAAGGAATTGTTGCCGAAGTTTTTGGAACAGGAAGTAAAGATTCGTGAATATTTTACTGACAATTATAAAGACGCTGGAATCGACGCGGTAAGTATTGAAAGATCTGCTAAGGATGTGGCGATCAATATTTTGGCTGCTAAACCCGGGGTAATTATCGGTAGAAACGGCGAAGGTTTAGAAAAAATTCGTAAAGACGTAGAAAAGAAATTTTTACAATTTAAACATAAAGTAAAAGTGAATGTTATGGCAGTGCGCAATCCGGCCCTGTCTTCTCAGATTTTGGCTCAGAATGCGGCTTCAGAAATTGAACGTCGTATGCCTTTTCGTCGTGTTATGAAGCAAATGATCGAAAAATCGATGGCGGCTGGTGCCAAGGGTATTAAGGTGAGAATGTCCGGTCGTTTGAACGGTGCAGAAATTGCTAGAACCGAAAAATTAGGTGCTGGTAAAATGTCTTTGATCACCTTCAGAAGTGATGTGGATTACGCTTTTGTGGAAGCCAATACTATTTACGGTAAAATTGGTATCAAAGTTTGGATTTACCACGGTGAATCTTTCCGCATTAAAGATAAATTTGAAAAGAAAGAAGAGGATAAAAAAGTTGTGATCAAGAAATAATGCAATAATAAGTTTTTGAACAATATGCTTTTACCAAAAAAAGTACAACATAGAAAATGGCATAAGGGCCGTCGCCGCAATTTGGGTGTCGCCACTCGTATCAACTCGGTTGATTTCGGTGATTTTGGTTTGAAGAGCGAAACTCGCGGTTGGGTGACCAGCCAGCAGTTAGAAGCTGTTCGTCGTGTTTTGACTCGTTATGTTCGCCGCGGTGGTAAGGTTTGGATTCGTGTTTTTCCTGATAAGCCAATTACTAAAAAAGGTAATGAAACCCCAATGGGTGGCGGCAAGGGCGCTCCGGATCATTATGTAGCGGTAGTTAAACCGGGTACTGTGATGTTTGAAATGGTAGGTGTGACTAGAGAATCTGCCAAAGAAGCTTTGGGTTTGGCCGGTTATAAACTTGGTTTAAAAACTAAATTTGTAGAAAAGAAATAATTAACTGTTTTTAAATATGGAATTCACCGATATCAAAAATAAAAGCGCTGAGGAATTGAAAGAGATGCTGTCCTCTGCTAGAGACCAATTGCGATCCTTGAATTTCAAGGCTAAAAGCGGTCAATTAAAGCAGGTGCACAAATTGGCCGAGACCAGAAAGAATATTGCCCGCATCAGCATGCTTTTATCTGTAAAAAAATAACAAGCTTTCTAAATATTTAATGCTATGGAAAATAAAGTTAAAAAAATTATCAGAGAATTTGTTGGTACGGTGACTTCCACTGCGATGGCCAAAACCATTACTGTTAAAGTGGATAGCTTAAGAATGAATACCAAATACCACAAACAATATCGCGTTAGCAAGAAATATCATGTTCATGATGAAAAGGGTATTGCTAAGGTCGGCGATAAAGTTAGTTTCGTGGAATGCCGTCCTTTGTCCAAGACCAAGAAATGGCGTTTGGTGGAAGTAATCAAAAAATAATTGTTGAAGTTATATGATACAACATCGTTCTATTTTAACAGTCGCCGACAACACTGGTGCTAAAAGATTACAATGTATCAGAGTGTTGGGTGGTTACAAGAAACGCTATGCTAATGTTGGCGATATTGTTACTTGCGCTATCAAAGAAGCTGCCCCGCATGGTTTGGTAAAAAAGAGTGAAGTGGTGCATGTAGTTTTGGTCCGCCAAAGAAAAGAAATCCGCCGGGCCGATGGTACTTATATTCGTTTTGATGATAACGCTGGCGTAATCGTGGACAGAAAGAGTAAAGAGCCAAAAGGTTCTCGTATTTTCGGACCGGTAGCCAGAGAATTGCGTACCAAGGGTTTTCAAAAGATCATTTCCTTGGCTCCAGAAGTATTGTAATTTAATGCCAAGAAAATAATTTGAAACATTATGAAAATTAAAACTAATGACAAAGTAAAAATTACTAGCGGCAAAAACAATGGTAAAGAAGGAAAAGTAATTCAAGTTTTTGCTACTGAGGGCAGAGTAGTGGTAGAGGGTGCTAATTTGATGAAAAAACATGTGCGTACTCGCAAAGCTGGTGAAAAAGGCCAAGTGATTGAATTATCTGCTCCATTGCGTGTAGAAAACGTAATGCTCGTTTGTCCAAAATGTAACCGTCCAGCCAGAATTGGTTATAAATTAGATGGCGACAAAAAGAAAAGAGTTTGTCATAAATGCCACGAATTTATTGATTAAAATATATGAATTCTAATTTGTATAAAAGTTATAAAGAAGAAATGGTGCCGGCTCTTAAAAAAGAGTTAGGCTTGAGAAATGTGATGGAAGTGCCTAAGATTACTAAGGTTGTAATCAATGCTGGTATTGGTCGTTTTGTTAAAGAACCACATTATATTGAAAACGTGGAAAGAACTTTGACCAATATTTCTGGTCAAAAGCCAATGCGCACCAAAGCTAAAAAATCTATTTCCAACTTTAAAATTCGTGAAGGTATGGAAATTGGGGTGGCAGTGACTTTACGTGGTGAGAAAATGTATCACTTTTTGGAAAAATTATTAAGAGTAACATTTCCTCGCGTTCGCGATTTCCGCGGTATTTCCGATAAAGGTTTTGACAAGAATGGCAATTTCACTATCGGTTTTAAAGAAAATGTGGCTTTTCCAGAAGTAAAATCTGGTGAAATTGACAAGATCCACGGTTTACAGTTGATCATCAATACCTCTGCTAAAAATAAGGAGCAAGGTAAAGCATTGCTCACTAAAATGGGCTTTCCATTTGTAAAATAAATAAATTTCTATGGCTACTGAAGCACAAATTGCAAAATCAAAACGCAAACCAAAATTTTCTACTCGGATTGTTCGTCGCTGCTGGAAATGCGGCCGCTGGCACGGTTATTTTAGAAGATTTGGTTTATGCCGTATTTGTTTCAGAGAGTTGGCTAATGCCGGTAAGATCCCGGGTGTTAGAAAATCCAGCTGGTAATTTATTTAATTTAATAATTAAAAATAATTTTGTTTAATAGTTATAAAGTCTATGATGACCGATCCAATCGCTGACATGTTAACAAGAATCCGCAATGCCTCTTTGGTCCATAAAAAAGAGGTGATTGTACCTTTCTCCAAAATCAAAATGGCTGTCGCCAATATTTTGGTCAGAGAAGGTTACTTGGCTAAGGCGGAAGAGAAAAAAGATAAACATTCTTATCTCTTGTTGACTTTAAAATATGAAAATGGAGAGCCAGCTATTCATAGTTTAAAGAGAGTAAGCAAGCCGGGCCATCGCCATTATGCCAAAAGCAGTGAGATGGGTTCGGTTTTGAATGGTTTTGGTATAATGATTTTGTCCACTCCACAAGGTATTATGACTGATATGGAAGCCCGCAAAAATAAAATGGGTGGCGAATTGATTTGTGAAGTATACTAAATTTCGAATTAATAATTTTAATAAATAAACGGTATGTCCCGCATAGGTAAAAAAAATATCACAATTCCAGCCGGCGTTACTGCTGATGTACAAAAGAATGCCGTCTCAGTCAAAGGTCCTAAAGGTGAATTGCGCATGAAATTGCACCCTCATGTTAACGTTGTTAATGAAAATGGCGGATTGAAAGTGACGGTGGCCAATGAAAACAACACTGATGATCGCGCCTTGTGGGGTACCACCGCTAGTATTTTAGAAAATATGGTTGAAGGTGTAGTGAATGGTTTCAAAAAGCAACTGGAAATCAGCGGTGTAGGTTATAAGGCCGCTTTGAAAGGTACCGATTTGTCTTTGGATGTCGGTTTTTCCCACCCAGTATTGGTCAAACCAATGGCTGGAGTAAAATTTTCTGTTGATAAAAATATAATCACAGTAGAAGGCGCCGACAAACAGTTGGTGGGTGAAATGGCCGCTAAGATTCGCCGTGTCAAGAAACCAGAACCGTATAAAGGTAAGGGCATTAAATATACTACTGAAGTAATCCGCAGAAAAGAAGGTAAGACTGCCGCTAAATCCGCTTAGTAATTTTATAAAAATATGAGAAGAATTTTTAAAAAAACTAAAAATAGTTTGAGACAGATTCGCCACGCTCGCGTGCGCGCCACTTTAAAAGGCTCTGCCACTTGCCCTCGTTTGTCTGTCTTTAGGGGTTTGCGTTCTATTACTGCTCAATTGATCGATGATGCAAAAGGTGTGACTTTGTGTTCTGCTTCTTCTAAAGAAGTACTTGATAAAAAGGCTGAAGGAAAGACCGGTAGGGTGGCAGTTAGCTATTTGGTGGGTAAATTGTTAGCAGAAAAGGCTAGCGCTAAAAAAATTGAAAAAGCTGTTTTTGATCGCGGTGGTTATCGCTATCATGGCAGGGTAGCCGCTTTGGCCGATGGAGCCAGAGATGGCGGTATTAAATTTTAATAATAAAAAATTAAACTAAGCAGTTTATGTTTAATAAACCAATGCGCAAGGGCGGTAGACGTCCAGAAGAAAAGAAAGAATTTGATCAATACATTTTGGATTTGGCTCGTGTAACTCGTGTTACCCAAGGCGGCAAACACATGAGTTTTCGTGTCTGTGTTATCATTGGCGATCGCCGTGGTCGTGTTGGCTATGGTCTAGCTAAAGGTGTTGACGTCCAAGGCGGCGTAGAAAAGGCTGTGCGTCAGGCCAAGAAAAGAGTGATCACAGTGCCTTTGATGAATGAAACTATTCCACACATGGTTTATAATAAATTCAAAGCGGCTGAGGTGATGTTGAAACCGGCTCCTCAAGGTTCTGGTATTATTGCCGGTGGCGCCGTTCGTGCGGTTTTGGATTTAGCCGGAATTCCAAACGTTTCTTCCAAAATTTTGGGTAAAACTAAAAATAAAATTTCTATCACCAAAGCTACTTATGGTGCTTTGCAAAAATTTAAAAAAGTAGCGGATAGAAAAGTTTTTGTACCTAATAAAATTGAAAAAAAAGTTGAAGAAAAAAATACTCCAGTTGTAGAGGCCTCTTCTGTTTCCGCTCCAGTTAAGGCTCCAGCAAAAAAGAGAACTGCCCCTAGAACTAAGAAAATAGTGCAGAAATAATCGTTATAAATATTTTATATGAAATTACAAGCTCATACATTAAAACCGGCTGCTGGCGCCAAACATCGTAGAAAGATTGTTGGTCGTGGTAATGCCTCTGGTCACGGTACAATGTCTTGCCGTGGTGGAAAAGGCCAGACAGCTCGTTCTGGCGGTTCCCGTGGTATCCAAAGAAGGGCCTTCAAATTTTTGATGCAGTCTACTCCAAAATTGCGCGGTTTCCACAGCCTTCATGACAAGCCCACCGAAGTTTACTTGAGTGATTTACAAAAAGCTTTTAACGCTGGCGAGACCGTAGATTTATTAGCTTTACAAGCTAAGAATTTGGTTAGCGTCAACGCTAAACAGGCTAAAATTTTGGACAAAGGTGAGTTGAAAAAGAATTTGGTAGTGTCTGGCATTAAGTGTACTAAATCCGCTGCGGAAAAAATTAAAGCCGCTGGTGGAGAAGTAAAATAAATGTTAAGATAAGAGTAATGGATTCACAAGTCCATTACCTTTTATTTACTGTTATCTGTTATCGCTATGTGGGAAAAAATAAGACAAGCTTGGCAGATTAAGGATATTCGTAAAAATCTTTTGTTTGTGGGAGCCATGCTGGTCATTGTCCGTTTGTTAGCTCATATTCCAGTTCCAGGAGTTAATCTTGATAATTTAAGGTATTTTTTTGAAAGCAATCAGGTGCTTGGTTTGATGAATGTTTTTTCTGGTGGTTCCATGGAAAATTTTTCTGTGATTATGTTGGGGGTTGCTCCATATATCACGTCCTCTATCATCTTTCAACTGTTGGCGATGATTATCCCTAAGATGGAAGAAATGAGAAAAGAAGGAGAGCAGGGTCAACAAAAAATTAACATGTATACTCGGTGGTTGACTGTGCCTTTGGCTTTTTTTCAGTCTTACGCCATGATTAAACTATTGACTAATTCTTCTCGTCCAATTTTGTCTGATTTGACCACTCCACGCATGATTACTATCATGCTCACCATTACTGCGGGTACTATGTTTTTAATGTGGCTCGGTGAATTGATTACTGAAAAGAAAGTAGGAAACGGCATCTCCTTATTGATTTTTGCCGGCATCGTGACAGCTTTTCCAAGCGCAGTTCGCAATGTGATGATCAATTATGATCCGTCTCAGTTGTATACTTTAATTGGTTTTGCCGCGGTAGCGATATTGACTGTGGCTGGTGTAGTATTTATCAACGAAGGCCAACGCAATATCCCAGTCAGTTATGCCAAACAAGTGCGTGGCAATAAAACTTTTGGCGGTAGCACCACCCATCTGCCGATTCGTGTTAATATGTCCGGTGTGATTCCAATCATCTTCGCTATCTCTTTATTATTGTTCCCATCCATGGTTGCTCAGTTTTTTGTTCAGGCCAAAACCGCTTGGTTAGCTTCGGCGGCTACCTACACCATCAATTTGTTTCAAAATCAGATTTTCTATGCCGTAGCGTATTTCTTGTTGGTTTTCGGTTTTACTTATTTCTACACTGCAGTAATTTTCCATCCACAAAAGATCGCTGAAAATTTACAGAAACAAGGAGGTTTTGTGCCGGGTATTCGTCCGGGTAAAGAAACAGAAAATTATTTACAGAGCACTGTGAATAAAATTAATTTAATCGGTGCCTTGTTCTTAGGTTTGATTGCTGTTTTGCCTCTTGTTTTGAAAGGTGTGATGGGAATGCAGAGTCTGGCAATAGGCGGTACTAGCATTTTGATCGTGGTGTCCGTGGCGATTGAAACTGCCAAACAAATTGAGGCGCAACTGACCATGCACGAATACGATCGTGTTTAATGGTGAGGGGCGGAATATTTAAAAATTAAAAATACTTCGCCAAGGTGGCGAAGTATTTTATTTGTTTTAATTTTGTTTTTCGCGCTAAGCGTTTATGAAAAAAATTATCATTCTGATCGGGCCTCCGGCTTGCGGTAAAGGCACTCAAGCCAAAAAAATTGCCGCTAATTATAATTACATCCATATTTCTACCGGAGAGCTTTTGCGCAAAATGGCTACTGATCAGAATTTGGGAGAAAAGGAGAAGGTGGCTTTGGAGGAAATGAAAAAAGGAAAATTAGTGCCAGACTGGTTGATTTATGATTTGGCTTTTAAAATGATTGAGAAATGCTTAGATGAAGGAAAAGGTGTGGTGTTGGATGGGGTGATCAGAAGTTTGAAGCAGGCGGAAAAATTTCAGCAGTATTTTAAGGAAAATAAACTAATTAATGAGTTACAAGCCGTGGAGATTACTTTAACTGACCAAGAATCTCTTGAACGGTCTACCAAACGACGGATCTGTAAAGAATGCAAAGAAATAATTCCTTGGTTACCGGCCACTTATGAAATAAAAAATTGTCCAAAATGTAGCGGAGAATTAGAAATTCGTAGCGATGATTCTCCAGAGATTATCAAAAAAAGAATTGTGGAGCAGGGGAATGTGGTGTTAAAACCGATTCTGGAGTATTATAAAAATGCCGGTTTTTTGAAAAGTATTGATGGGATGAAAGATATTGAGGGGGTATGGAAAGATTTACAACAATTAATAAAATAATTTTTTATGCTTATTAAAAAAAAGCATGAAACAGAACAAATTAAAAAAGGCGGTATAATCATTGGCGAAATTTTAGAAAAATTAGGCAAGATGTGCAAGCCGGGTGTCTCGACCGGTGAAATTGATCGAGCGGCCGAAGAAATGATCGTAAAAGCGGGTGGTCGGCCGGCTTTTAAGGGTCACAAAAACTATCCGGATGACACGCCCTTTCCTAGCACTATTTGCGCTTCATACAATCAACAGATTGTACACGGTATCGCTCGCGATGAAGACATTTTGGAAGATGGCGATATTTTTACGATAGATATCGGCATGGAATGGCCTTGCAAAAATCCTAAACGCGATCGCGGTTTTTTTACGGATACTGCTTTGACGGTAATTGTGGGCAAGGTGCCGGCCAAAACCAAAGAATTGTTGCGGGTAACCAAGCAATCTTTGGAAGAAGCGATCAAAGTGGTCAAGCCGGGCAACAGCATCGCAGATATTGGCCGGGCTGTAGAAAATTATGTAAATTCTCAGGGGAAATATGGGATCATTCGAGATTTAGTGGGGCACGGGGTTGGGCATGCGGTGCATGAAGAGCCGACCATTCCAAATTATTATGACCATCGTCTTGGTTCGTTTATTTTAAAACCCGGTATGGTATTGGCGATTGAGCCAATGATTTCTTTAGGCGCCCACAAAGTAAAAACTGGCGCTGATGGCTGGACCATCGAAATGGCTGACGGTTCGCTTTGCGCCCATTTTGAGCATACGGTGATTGTAACAGAAAATGGTTGTGAGGTGGCCACCCGTCGTCCGGGTGAGAATAAAAAATAATATGAATATTCTTGGTATAGATTTTGGGACAAAAAATATCGGTTTGGCTTGGGTGGAAACCGGTATCGGAGCAGTTTTGCCGTATGGGGTGATCAAGGAAGAAAAAGGAAAAACTAAATTGAAACAGCTGGTGGATTTAGTCAAACAAGAAAATATTGAACGAGTGGTGTTTGGTTTGCCGATTGGCTTGGGTGGTGAGGAAAATATCAACACCAAACGCGTTAGAGATTTCGTAGAAGAATTAAAACAATCAATTGACGTGCCGGTGGAATTTATGAATGAAATGTTTAGCTCGCAGCAGGCCGATCGCTCGGCCGGAGGAGCGAGTCGTGATGAAAAATCGGCGATGATTATTTTGGAAGATTGGGTTAAAAAAAATAATTAAAATAATTTTTCCACTGTTTTAGTGTAGACCTCCATTCAATGAGGTCTTTTTTTGTGGTA
>CAZEYR010000016.1:15189-19525 GCA_964516735.1 uncultured Gammaproteobacteria bacterium | reverse complement strand
TGGACGATTATTTGGCCGGCACCTACACCAAAGAAAAAATAAAAACATGGCGAGCGGATTTGGAAACTGTTTACAATCGCGGATATTCCACAGGATTTTATTTTTCTAAACCGGGACGGGAAGGAATTGGTTTTGAAAAAGCAGACAATGTTTCCACTTTAAAAAAAGAATTAGTGGGTTTTGTTTTAAATTATTATTCTAAAATCGGAGTAGCGGAGATTCGGCTGCAACACCGGGGAATTAAAATTGGCGATCAAGTTTTATTTGAAGGTGATAAAAATTATTTGGAAGAAATTGCAAATTCTTTACAGATAAAAAATCAATCAATTAAAAAATCCGTAAAAGGTCAAGATGTGGCGATGAAAGTGTCCAAACCAGTAAAGAGAAATGATAAAGTTTTTGTTTTAGTGGAAAGATAGAATAAATTTTAGCGAATACAAATCGCGTCCGTTAGGCGCGGTTTTTTATTTTTTGCCAAGCATGATATAATATGGGCGTATGATGATTGATGTACTAAAAGCCTCTGGTTTGCGGGGACGGAGCGGTTCCGGTTTTCCCACTTGGTTAAAATGGGAAAATGTACAAAAGGCGCGTCAGACGGTGGGCCGATGTTTTGTGGTTTGTAATGGAGCCGAAGGGGAGCCGGCGGTTTTTAAGGATAAATATATTTTAGAAAAATACCCGGAGGAAGTTGTTAATGGGGTGAAAGTCGCTATGGGTTTTTTACAGGCGGAAAAAGGTTATATTTATTTACGTCGACCATACTATAAAAAGTTTAAAAGAAAATTAGAAAAAATTATCGGATCCGAACCTATAAAATTGGTAGCGGAAGTGGGTGGTTATTTGAGCGGCGAAGAAACGGCGTTATTAAATTCTATTGAAGGCGGGCGGCCGGAAGCCAGAAAACGTCCGCCGTATCCGTCGAAAGAGGGTTTGTTTGGCTTACCGACTTTGGTCAATAATGTGGAAACTTTTTATTGCGTATCAAAAATTAGTCGGAGAGAATATCAGAATAAAAAGTTTTATTGTGTGAGCGGTGCGGTGCGCTATCCGGGGGTTTATGAACTGCCGGAAAGTTTAACAGTAAAACAAGTATTGGTAGAAACTAAAAATTTGCCGGAATTTAAAAGCTTAATTCAGGTCGGTGGCGGAGCCAGCGGCGGTATAAATTTTTTGGAAGAATTAGACGGAGTAGTAGAAGGAGCGGCTTCAATTTTTGTTTATAATTACCAAAAAATTAATTTAAAAAAATTATTAAAGAAATTAGTGGATTTTTTTGAAACAGAAAATTGCGGGCAATGCGTGCCGTGTCGCGAGGGGGTGTATCGGCTCAAAGAAATGGTGGATGGCCGGGTGGATTTTGATTTTTCCGCCATGAGAAAAATTTTGGATAATTTGGCGATGAATAGTTTTTGTCCGTTTGGGCGAGGAGTAGCGGTTTCGGTGGGGAGTTTGGTAGATAAAATTGATGTTAAAAAATAATTTTATGGAAGAACAAGAACTAGCCGGTGAACAAATTGCCGGGCTGGAAAAGGTAAATGCTTGGGCGGCTTATCTGTCGCTTTTAGGTTTAGCGGTGATTGCGCCGTTATTTCAGTTTCAAATGGTAACGGGACCGATGGTCAACGCTATTTTATTTATTGCGACGGTGGTGCTTGGCTGGCGCAAGGCTATATCCATTGCTTTTTTGCCAAGCATGTTGGCTTTTGCCGTTGGTCTTCTGCCAACAGTGTTAGGGCCGATGATACCGTTTATCATGCTGTCCAACATGGTGCTCGTGATGGTTTTTCATAATTTATGGCGGAGAAATTATTGGTTGGGAGTAGGAGTGGCTAGCGTGGCCAAATTTATTTTGTTATTTGTGGTTAGCCAATTTTTATTTCAAATTATTTTTCAACAAAAATTAGCTCAAGCGGTGGCGGCGACTATGTCTTGGCCACAATTGTACTCAGCTTTGATTGGTGGTGTTATCGCCTATATTTTTTTGAAGATGGTCAAGAGAATTTAAAATATGACTAAAACAAAAAAAGTAAAAATAAAAATCAACGGCCAAGTTTTTACAGCTGATCCGCGCCAAACGATTATGGAAGTGGCTAAAGAAAACGGAATAGAAATTCCGTCTCTTTGTTATCATCCCGATTTATCTGTAAAGGCGAACTGCCGGATGTGCGTGGTGGAAATAAAAGGCGTGAAATTGCCACAGACCGCTTGCTCCACACCGGTGGTCGATGGGATGGAGGTGACGACGGCCAGTCAATGTTTGGATGAATTAAAAAAAACTAATTTAGAGTTAATTTTTGCGCAGCATAATGAAGAGTGCGATGATTGTGTGTGGAGATTTAATTGTAATCTTTTGAAATACGCTAAGGAGTATGGAGTAGATATCCGCCGTTTTAAAGATCGAAAAATGCAGAGGCCAATTACACAGTTTGGTCCGATTGTATTTGATCAGACCAAGTGTATCGATTGTCGTAATTGTGTCGAAGTGTGTCCAGTAAATTATTTAAAATTAGAAAAACGCGGGGCGGAGATTGGGGTTGCACCGTGTCAAGATAAAACCGCCGATTGCATCCATTGTGGACAGTGTATTGTGCACTGTCCGGTGGGGGCGGTTGAAACAGCTGGCGAGTTTGAGTATTCCGAACGAGCTTTGCAGGCTAAAAAAGCTGGGAAAATTTTAGTGGCGGAATTTGCGCCAGCGGTCAGAAGTAGCATCGGGGAGATGTTTGGCCTGCCGTATGGTCAGGTGATGACGGGGAAAATCGCTGCTGGTTTAAAGCAGTTGGGTTTTGATTATGTTTTTGACACTTCGGTTTCAGCGGATTTTACCACCGTGCAAGAGGCGGCCGAATTAGTGGAAAGAATTAAAAATGGTGGAAAGTTGCCGATGTTTACTTCTTGTTGTCCGGCGTGGGTAAAATATTTAGAATTTTATCGCTCGGATTTATTGTCTAATATGACGACGGTGCGTTCACCACAAATTATTTTGGGAGGTTTAGTGAAAACATATTTCGCCGATAAATTACAAATTAATCCGAAAAAAATAGAGATAGTTTCCATTATGCCCTGCTCGGCTAAAAAGTTTGAGGCGCGGCGTCCGGAATTAAAAATAAAAGGAATGTATCCGGTAGATTATGTGTTGACCACTCGCGAGCTGGGAAATTTATTTAAAAAATATAAAATTGATTTAGTGAAAATTGTACCATCTGAATTGGATGATCCATTTGGCAATCCAACCGGGGCAGGAGTAATTTATGGGGTGTCAGGCGGGGTGATGGAGTCAGCTTTGCGAACTGCTTATTATAATTTATGCGGTAAAGATTTGAAATGCAAAGAATTAACCCAAGTGCGGGGAGTAGATGGGATAAAATGTATGGAGGCCAAAGTGTCGGGAAGGGATAAACCGGTGCGAGTGGCAGTGGCGAGCGGAATGGAAAATGCTAAAAAACTTTTGGAGATTATTGATAAAAATCCGGAGGCCTATGATTATGTAGAGGTGATGGCTTGTCCGGGTGGTTGTATTGGTGGGGGCGGACAACCTTTACCAACGGATCATTTTATTCGTGAAAAACGCGCAGCGGCTTTGTATGATGTGGATACGAAATCGGAAATTCGGTTGGCTCATCGCAATCCGGTGGTGAACAAAGTCTTGGTGGATTATTTTAAAAATGAAAAGCAAACGCACCAAGTGTTTCATACTGGGTATAAGAAGCGTAAGAAGACAAAAATTATTAAATTGAAAAATTCTAAATCCTCTAAACTGTAAAATTATTTTCAGCCCACTTCTTTTTTAAGCCATACTACTATTTCTGGAGAGTAAAAAATAGTAATACGGCTACTGCTATCTAAAAATTGTTTTTTGTAGGTATCTATTTTTTCTGGATGTTGTTCGAAATATTTTTCCACTTTTTTTATTAGAAAATCTTTTGACTTCCCTAAATATATCGTTAGCTGTAGGGCATTCATCCACCCCTCAGGAGCTTTTTCTGGTAATTGTTCCATTGCTTTTTTAACCCACACTATTATTTCCGAAGAGTAATGATCAACGATATTATTAGCAGCGTCTAAAAGTGGTTTTTTGTGAGTGGATTTTTCTTCAGGGTATTGTTCGAAATATTTTAAAATTTCTTTTTTAACATATTTTTTTGACTTTCCTAATTTTCTCGCTATCTGGCTTATGTTCATCCAATTTTCAGTTGCTTTTTCTGGTAATTGTTTCGTTGCTCCATTAATCCACTCTACCACTTCTGGAGAATAATGAGTGACAATATTATTAGAGGAATCTAAAAGTGATTTTTTGTGAGTGGATTCTACTTCAGGGTGTTGTTCGAAATAT
>CAZEYR010000016.1:0-15089 GCA_964516735.1 uncultured Gammaproteobacteria bacterium | reverse complement strand
ATCTAAAAGTGATTTTTTGTGAGTGGATTCTACTTCAGGGTGTTGTTCGAAATATTCTTTTATCTTTTTGTTTATATATTCTTTTGATTTTCCTAAATTTACTATCAATTGATGGTGGGTTCTCCAATTTTCAGTTGCTTTTTCTGGTAATTGTTCCATTGTTTTTTTAACCCACGCTACTATTTCCGGAGCGTAATGGGTAACAGCTTTGTTGGTAGTATCTAAAAGTGGTTTTTTGTGAGTGGATTCTACTTCAGGGTGTTGTTCGAAATATCTTTCAATCTCTCTTTTCACATATTCTGTTGACTTGCCTAAATTTTTTGCTATCTGCCTTATGTTCATCCAATTTCCAGTTGCTTTTTCTAAAAGTTCCTTTATCTCTTTTTTAGTATCTACTTTAGGTGCCGGTTGTCGTCTGGTGATTGCTTCTAAAATATTTTCTTTCCATTTTTCTTCATCATTATGCCATTCCACTTTTTCTGTTTGAGGTTTTTGTTGAAGAGTATTTTTAGATAGGGTGTAATATTTTTCTGGATCGGCAATTTCATGAATAATAAAAGTAGCGTTATTTTCTTCATCACAAACAAAAATCATCTTTTCTAAATCCGGCACAATAAACATTTGATAACTAGTTTGGCGAATCATTTCTCTTTGCTCCCCGTATTTTTTAATATATTTATTATTTCCCTTTATCACTAGATAATCATTTTCTGTAAGGCCGTTGTTTTTTAATAGCTGGTGTAATAAACGAGCGCGCGGGTATAGTCTGGGCGGAATATAATCTCCTGTACCGGGCTGTATTCCTTTTTCTCCTTTTTCAGTAGGTAATAAAACATCGTCAATTTCTAATATATTTTGTGGGGTTGTCCATTTTTCCTTTTCTTCATCTTCTGTTATTGTTTCATCAATTATTACCATTTCGTCCTCTTCATTTTCGGTAGTCATTTTAGGTATCAAAACATTAGCCATAATTTCTATGTTGCCCCAAATTTTTTGAAGAGTTTTGTTACTGAATGGAACCTTAAATTTTGTTAGTAACTCTAAATAGAATTTTTTGTCCATTAAACCAGCCCTTATTTTGTCCTTTAAAGCATCTCGATAATGATCTCTATTTTTATTGTCTCCGCGCCCAGTAATTATAAGATCCTCTATGACTCGTCTTTTTTCTTCTATTTCTGGTCGAGTCAACCAATCACCAATTTTTTCTGGCATAATTTTTAGGTTAAATGTTCATTAATTTTAATATTATCATAATTATAGGGGCGTAGGAAGTGTCCTTGCTTATCTTGCCTATTTTTTTGGCTTATGTTAGAATAAACAGGCCTTTTTATGGCCTGTTTTTTTAGTATTTTTTATGTCTATTTTAACTAAAATTTTTGGTGATCCAAATGCTAAGGTTATTGACGGTATTAGGCCAATTGTAGAGAAAATTAATGCTTTGGAGCCGGAATATCAAAAGTATTCCTTGGAAGATTTAAAAGCCAAGACCGGTGATTTTAAAAAACGCTTGGCTGACGGCCAAACTTTGGACGATGTTTTGCCAGAGGCTTTTGCGACCGTTCGTGAGACTTCTCGCCGTTTGACCGGCATGCGTCATTTTGATGTCCAGATGATCGGTGGGGTGATATTACATCGGGGTAATATCGCTGAAATGCGTACTGGTGAAGGCAAAACTTTGGTGGCGACGTTGCCGGTGTATTTAAATGCTTTGTCGGGTAAGGGCGTGCATGTGGTGACCGTCAACGATTATTTGGCTAAGCGCGACGCGGTGTGGATGGGCCAGATTTATGATGCTTTGGGCTTGAGTGTGGGTATTATTCAAAATCAGATGGTGTCTTTTAAATATAATGCTAATGCCGGCAAGATAGTTTGTCCGCCGGGAAAACAAGAACCAGACAAAGATTTGTCGGTAAGTTTGGCGGAAGGGGACGCGACAGATAAAGAGCGCGACACCAAAGGTATGTTTAAGGTAGAAGCTGAGTATCTGGATCCGTGTACCCGCCAAGAAGCTTATCAATGTGATATTGTGTATGGTACGAACAATGAATTCGGTTTTGATTATTTACGCGACAACATGGTGCAAAATTTGAGCGAAATGGTACAGCGTGGTCTGAATTTTGCTATTGTGGATGAAGTGGATTCTATTTTAATTGATGAAGCCCGCACTCCGCTGATTATTTCCGCTCCGGTGGCCGAGGCGACGGATACCTACTATAAATTTGCTGATATTGTAAATCGTTTAGTGGAAAATACCGATTATAACATTGATGAAAAAATGCGTTCTTCTACTTTGACCGAAGCGGGTATTAAAAAAGTGGAACAAGCTTTGGGTGTAGAAAATATTTATGTTGAAGGCGGTATGGCGATGGTACATCATGTAGAACAAGCTTTGCGCGCCAAGGCCTTGTTTAAACGCGATCGTGATTATGTGGTGGAAAATGGCGAGGTAATTATTGTGGATGAATTTACTGGGCGCAAGATGCCGGGGCGTCGTTATAGCGAAGGTTTACACCAAGCGATTGAAGCCAAGGAAAAAGTAAAGATCCAACGTGAAAGTCAAACTATGGCCACTGTCACCTTCCAAAATTATTTCCGTATGTATAAAAAATTATCCGGTATGACTGGTACAGCGGTGACGGAAGCGGAAGAGTTCGGGAAAATATATAATTTAGAAGTGGTAGTCATCCCAACTAACAAAGAGATCCATCGTACCGACCACGCTGATAGAATCTATAACACCGAAGAAGCCAAGTTTAAGGCAATCGCTAAAACCGTAAAGGATTTGCAAATCAAAGGTCAGCCGGTGTTGATCGGTACGGTATCAGTGGATAAAAATGAGGCTTTGAGTTTGTATCTGGAGAGAGAAGGAATTAAACACGAAATTTTGAATGCTAAAAATCACGAACGTGAAGGTGAGATCGTGGCGCAAGCCGGTCGCGCTGGAGCGGTCACTTTGGCCACCAACATGGCTGGTCGTGGTGTGGATATTATTTTGGGTGGTAATCCGCCTGAAGAAGGGGCCGGAGAAAAAGTTCGCACTAATGGCGGTTTGTTTGTGATTGGCACCGAACGCCATGAATCTCGTCGTATAGACAATCAGTTGCGTGGTCGCGCTGGCCGTCAGGGTGATCCGGGCGCTACCCAATTTTATCTTTCTACCGATGATGATCTGATGCGTATTTTTGCCGGTGATAGAATTAAATCCGTAATGAAAACTTTGCGCGTGCCGGAAGATATGCCGATAGAAAATAAAACCATTAGTAAAATTATTGAATCCGCTCAGAAAAAAGTGGAAGGTTTCCATTTTGATACTCGCAAACATTTGCTTGAATACGACGACGTGCTGAATCGTCATCGTGAGGTAATCTATGGAAAACGCCATGGCTTTTTGGAACAGTTTGAAGTAGAGAAAAAACTTTTGGCCAATGTACAGGTGGAAGTAAAACCGGACCAAAAAACTTTGCGTCAGATTATTTTGGAAATGGTAGAAGGCGAAATAGAGCAGGTAGTATCTTTCCATACTAATGCCGAAGATAGAAAAGAATGGAATATGAAGGAAATTGCCGAAAGTGTGCAAACAATTTTTAATCTGACCGAAGCGGAAAAAAATACTTTGTTGCAATTTAACCAGAGTGGTGAAGGAAAATTAGATCAGGTCAAAGATCGCACCGATATTATTGAGTATTTGATAAAATTATCCAAAGAAAAATATGAAAATTCTTTGGCCAAATCTGCGCCAGCCGAATTGGTTTTGGAAATAGAAAAACAAGTTTTGTTGCGTTCGTTGGATAATTTGTGGGTAGAGCATTTGGTGGCCGTGGATTATTTGCGCACCGGTATTGGTTTGCGCGGGTATGGCCAACGCGATCCGCTGGTGGAATATAAAAAAGAAACTTATCACATGTTTAATCAGTTGCTGAGTGCTTTCCAAAAAGAAGTGGTGTATACAATTTATAAAATTTCGGCCGGGATTCAAATGGCGCCAAGTGCGGTAGAAAATAGTAATTTGTTGTATGAAGGTGCAGAAAGCACCGCTATTGAACAGGGGAATGTGGGTAAAAAAGATCGTGATAATGAGGGTAATAAAGTCGGTCGTAACGATTTGTGTCCGTGTGGCTCTGGTAAAAAGTATAAAAAGTGTCATGGAAGATAATTAAAAAATCTATCCACTTGTCAGAAATCAAAAAAAGTGCTATTTTCATTGAATAATAATTAAGTATTCATTTATCGCGTTTATGTCCAAAAAGTACAATGCGGTAAGCTCCGTTGGAGTGAGCCGTTCGCAGGTAAAATGGAGAGTGGCAGGTGCTATAGCCCTGCTAGCTTTGTGTTTGATGGTGGTTGCTCCGTCTTATGCCAACAAAGGCATTGGCTGGATTAACGACAAGATTAACTTGGGTATTCCCCAATTGCCAGACAAAGGATTTAGTTTAGGTTTGGATTTGCAGGGTGGTGCGCATTTGGTTTATCGTGCTAACACTACCGGAATTGAAGCCAAAGACATTGGTTCTTCGGTAGAAGGCGTACGCGATGTAATTGAAAGAAGAGTGCGTGGTGGTTTGGGTGTAGCTGAACCGATTGTACAAACTACTAAAGTTGGCGATGAACAACGCATTATCGTTGAATTACCGGGTGTGACTGATGTAAACACTGCTATTAAAATGATCGGCGAAACTCCGATTTTGGAATTTAAAGAAGAAAATAATGAGCCGCAACGTGAATTAACCGCCACTGAGCAGAAAGATTTAAATGCTTTTAATGCTACAGCTGAGAAAAAAGCTAAAGAAGCAATGTGGGCTTCTTGGGGCAATAAAGATTTTGCCGCTTTAGTGACTAAATATTCTGAAGATAAACAATCTATCAACAATGGCGGTGATTTGGGCTTTATTAACGATCAATATTATCCAGAAATTTATAGCTGGGCCAAGATCCATAAAGTTGGCGAAGTTTCTCGTGAATTGGTAAAAAGCTATGATGGTTTGAACGTGGTAAAGAAAATTGCCGAACGCGACGCCGGTAAACAAGTATCTGCCAGCCATCTTTTGATTTGTTATCAAGACGCAGAGGGTTGTACAGATGCTAAATACACCAAAGAACAAGCTCTAGCTAAAATCCAAGAAATTAAAGCTCAAGCCACTGTCAAAAATTTTACAGATTTGGTGAAACAATATTCCACTGAACCGGGGGCTAGTACTTCTGGTGGCGATCTAGGTACTTTTGGCGAAGGTCAAATGGTAAAAGAGTTTGAAGATGCCGCTTTTGGTATGCTGGTAAATACTATTTCTGATCCAGTAGAAACTAAATTTGGGTATCATTTGATTTATAAAAAAAGTGAAGAAGTTAAGAAAGAATATCAAGTGGCTCGTATTTATGTAAAAACAAAAACCAAAACTGATATAGTACCGGCTCAAAGCCCGTGGAAGAGCACTGGTTTGTCTGGTAAGCAATTAAAGAGAGCGGAAGTGACTACCGACAGTCAGAGTGGAGAAGTAGAAGTAAGTTTACAATTTAATGACGACGGTACAAAACTTTTTGGCGACTTAACCACTCGTAACGTTGGTAAACCGGTCGCTATTTTCTTGGATGGTGAAGCAATCAGTACTCCAAAGGTTAATGTACCTATTACTTCTGGCAGTGCAGTAATTACCGGTGGTTTTACTTTGACCGAAGCTAAGTTGTTAGCTCAAAGGTTAAATTCCGGCGCTTTGCCGGTGGCTGTAGAATTAATTAGTCAGGAAAAAGTAGATGCTACTTTGGGTGCTGATTCTTTAAGCAAAAGTATTTATGCCGGTCTGCTTGGTTTCTTGGCTGTAGTGATTTTCATGATTGTGTATTATCGTTTACCGGGTGTGTTGGCTGTGTTTGCTTTGGGTTTGTACGCCGCTTTGTCTTTGACTATTTTCAAGGTTATTGGTGTGACTTTGACTTTGTCTGGTATCGCTGGTTTCATTTTGTCAGTTGGTATGGCGGTAGATGCCAACGTGCTTATCTTTGAACGCCTAAAAGAAGAATTGCGTGCTAAACGTAGTTTGAAAACTAGTATGGAAGAATCTTTTGTCCGTGCTTGGCCATCTATTCGTGATAGTAACATCACCACTTTGATCAGTTGTGTCTTCTTGATTTGGATGGGCGGTGGTTTTGTAAAAGGTTTTGCTGTGACTTTGGCCATTGGTGTCTTGGTCAGTATGTTTACCGCTATCACCATCACTAGAAATATTATGCGTTTAGTTTTGCCTTTGTTCAAAGAAGAGGGCAATTGGATGTTTTGGGGTTACACTAAAAGGTCTACTGAAGAAAGCTTGGTAACTAAAAAATAATTCATATGAAAATTCCATTCATTAAATACTCAAAGATTTGGATTGTCATGAGCGCAGTAGTGCTCGTGTCATCCTTTTTCTTCTTGTTTAAATTTGGTTTGAAAGCTGGTATCGATTTTACCGGTGGCAGTTTGATGAAAGTGACTTTTAGCGCTAATCGCCCAGCCGTAGAGCAAATGAAAGAAGTATTTGACGGCGTTGGTTTGAAAGATGCCATAGTACAAAAAGCAGGCGATAATAGTATGATCGTTCGTACTAGTTTTGTTAGCGAAGATATACACCAGAGCGTGCTAAAGGCGGTTCGCGCTAAATTTGAAACGAAAGATGTACAAGTTCGCGAAGATAGTTTTGAAACCGTCGGCCCGTCTGTTAGCAATTCTTTAAAACAACGCGCTTGGTGGGCTGTGATTTTTGTTTGTTTGGGTATCATTGCTTATGTGGCTTATGCCTTTCGTCAAGTGTCTCGTCCGGTGGCTAGCTGGAAATATGGTGCGTTGGCTATTGTCGCTTTGCTCCACGATATAATGTTGGTAATCGGTATATTCGCGCTTTTGGGCCACTACCTTGGCACGGAAGTGGACGTTGGCTTTGTGGTGGCTCTTTTGACCGTGCTCGGCTATTCTATCAATGATACCATCGTAGTTTATGATCGTATTCGTGAAAATTTAGTACGTCATAGCGCTAATAATTTTGCCGAAGTGGTAAATAATGGTCTGAACGAAACTTTGATGCGTTCTATTAATACAACCGCTAAAACTTTGTTGCCTTTGGTGACATTGTTCTTCTTCGGTGGCGCCACTATTCACACTTTTGTTTTGGCCTTGATTATCGGTATTGCTTCTGGCGCTTATTCTTCCATATTTATCGCCAGTCCGCTTTTGGTCTTGGTGGAAAAGTATCAGAAGAAATAGTTAGAATTTTGTTAAAAGCCCACTCTAAAACAGTGGGTTTTTATTTTTGATTAAAATATGCTATACTTAATTGGTAATAGCTTTAATTATGACCGATAACTTTATTCGCCATTTGGTGGCCATTATTGCCACATTAATCTGTGTTTTAGCTTGGTTTGCCGGGTATGTTTCCGGCCAGCATGGTTGGATTTGGACGGTTTTGGGCGCGTTGATTGTTTATGGCGGGGTATATAAAATAATAGATAAATAAAAAAAGGGGATATGAATCCATTTTTAGTTGATACTCCTTTTGGTTTCGTTGTTGACCTGTCTTTTTGGTTGGATGTTTTGTCGTGGCCGGCAGGGGAACAATTAAAAGCCTTGTTTTGTTCGGTGGGCTGGGTGATTTTAGCCTTGCTGTTTTTTTCTATGGGGGCGAAATTATGGACAGTTTACCGAGGTAATAAATATAGCGCCAAATGGAAATGGGTAATTTTAGCAGTAGATATTCCACCTTTATTTATTCAAACCCCTAAAGCGGTGGAACAGATTTTTGCTCATTTGACCGGCGCTCAAGTCAGTCCGAATGTCGGTCAAAAATATTGGATGGGTAAAAAACAAAAAGGGTTTAGTTTTGAGATTATTAGCATTGAAGGGTATATCCAATTTTTGATTCGCACTGAGGCTGAATTTCGCGATTTGGTAGAGGCTTCTATTTACGCCCAATATCCGGAAGCAGAAATCACTGAGGTGGAAGATTATGTGAGTGTTATTCCTGATAAATATCCCAATGAGACCCATAATGCTTTTGGGGTAGAGTTTGCCCTGTCAGCCAACGAAGCTTATCCTATCCGTACTTATCCGAGTTTTGAATATAGCTTGAGCAAAGACGTGGTGTTTTCTGATCCGATGGCGGCTATTTTGGAAAATTTCAGCCGCATTGGTCACGGAGAAAATTTTTGGTTGCAGATAGTAGTAGAGCCGACGGGGAGTAGTTGGAAAACAAAAGGCATCGAATTGGTAAAGAAAATTATTGCCAATAAAAAAGAGGTTAAAAAGAATTGGTTGCAGTATGCTTCAGTTTTACCGGAATATGTTATTAAAGAGCTAATCAATATTTGGAATTGGAATTTTGAACCGGACGAAAAAAAGATCGATGCCCCGGCGGGCAAGGTATCGGATTTAACTCCGGGTATGAAAACCGTAGTGGAATCGATTGAAGAAAAAATTTCTAAAATTGGATTTAAGACAAAAATTCGCGCCTTATATTCAGCTAGAAACGAAATCTTTAATCCGAGTAAATGTATGGATGGTTTAGTGGGTTCGTTGAGTCAGTTTCAGATTATGAGCCGGAATGGCGTGGTGCCGTATAAAGCCACGATAGCCAATTATGCTTTTAAAGATTATTTTATCAGTCTAAAGAAAAAAGCTTTTGTAGGAGCCTATAAGAAGCGTAAAATAAAAACTTGGGGCAATCCCTATGTTTTGAATATTGAAGAGCTGGCCACTATTTGGCATTTCCCATTGCCATTTGTAAAGACACCGCTTATCCAAAAAGCTGGAGCCAAACGTGGCGAACCGCCGTTGACTTTGCCGGTGGAGTCGATAGAGAGTCCACTCAAAAGAGTCTTGACTCAATCGGTTGCCACAACACCGCCACCAGAAGAACCTCCGACCGTCCCACTGCCCCCGCAGTATGGTTAAAACTAAAAACACCTCGTAAAATGCGAGGTGTTTTTAGTTGTCTATAAAGTATTAATGGCTTGTTCTAATTTTTCTGGTTCATCCGTGCCTATTCTATATATATTGCCGTTTTTTAATTTTATTTCAACCGCGTCAAAGCCGGAAACATTATAAATTGACATTTTTGGCCACGGCCACCATCTTACTCCCCAGCCATAATACCAATGATTTTTTACAGATTTAGCAGATGTTATATCCTCAAGTAAAAATTTCTTACGATAAATACCGTAGCCAAATTTGATTTGTAAGTATTTGTCATCAATAATTACTCGGAGCGATACAAAAGAGGAAAGAATAAACAGAATTAGTACCATTATGGCCGTAATCGCAAAATTTGTTCCGGAGTCAGGTGATGGTGGTTCGGCTGAACTTGTGGTGTAAGCCCAAGCAAAAAGTATTAGTGCGAACAGTGTAGCAAATAACATTAGGTAGCCGATTTGTGTGTGTTTATAGTTCATATTTATCAGTTAGAATTTTTGGCTAAAGTATGCTAAAATATTTGTATAAATTGGCCTATAGCCCTGGGGTATAGGCTTATCTAAATATATCAAATGTGGTGTGGAAGATCAAGGATAATGATTATACATATTATAAATAGAAAATAATTATGTCATGGTATGCCAAAAAACCGATAGTCGCCCTCGCGCCCTTGGCGGATATCACCGATAGTCCATTTTGTCGTGTTTGTCGAGAAGTAGCTGGGAATAATTTTGTAATTTTTCGTGAAATGGTAAGTTCTGAAGCTTTGGTTAGGCACAAGGAAAAAACTCTAAAAATGTGCGAGTTTGATCCAATAGAACGCCCAATTGTTATACAATTATTCGGAGCCAATCCGGAAAATATGGCCAAAGCGGGCCGAATGGTTTTTGATAAATTTAATCCCGACGGGATTGATATTAATATGGGTTGTCCGGTGCCAAAAATTGCCGGTAAAAGTTTGGCGGGCGCCGCCTTAATGAGACATCATGATTTAGCGATAGAAATAGTACAAAAAATAAAAGCATTAAATTTGTCGACTCCAATTTCAGTAAAAATTCGTTTGGGCTGGAGCAACCCGTCGGATATATTAGAGTTCGCGCCTAAATTGGAAAAAGCCGGAGTCGATGTTTTGACGATTCATGGTCGTACCAAAGTTCAGGGTTATTCCGGAGAGGCGGATTGGGAAATGATATCGAAAGCGAAGAAACTATTGTCCATTCCAGTGATCGCCAATGGGGATATACGTTCGGATGCTGACATAAAAAATTGTTTAGAGGTAACTGACGCCGACGGGGTGATGATCGGCCGGGCAGCCTGGGGTAATCCATGGATATTTTCCGGCAAAACTCCAAGCATAGATGAGATTAAAGAAGTAGTTTTATTGCATGCCAGACTGCATTTGGAGCGTTATGGAGAAAAATATGGATTAACTACTTTTCGTAAACATCTGTTGGCCTATTTTAACGATAAAAAAATGAGACAGCTTTTGATAAAAGTTGTCTCATATAATGACTTGGTAGATATTTTAAAAAATATTTAAACTATTATTTTTTAAATTTTAGTTTAAACATCACGATAAAAAATTCCAATATATCTTTTTTAGACAACTTGGATGTTCCTTGGGTGCGATCTAAAAAAGTAACCGGTACTTCTTTTATTTTAAATCCGGATTTTTGAATTTTATATAGTAGTTCTTCTTGAAAAGCATAACCGTTGCTTTTTATTTTTTCTAAATCAATGGTTTCCAAAATTTTTCTTTTGAAGCAACGGAAACCGGCGGTGACGTCTTTCGGCTGTAATTTCAAAAATAGGCGAGCGAACCACATGGCGCCGTCACTGCAAAAATGTCTCCACCAATTCCAGCCGATGATTTTCCCATGAGTAATTTTACGCGATCCAATGGTTAGATCGGCGCCGGCTTGGCAAGAAGAGAGTAGGATAGGGAGGTCTTTTGGAGAATGAGAAAAGTCGGCATCCATTTCAAAGATATAATCAGCCCCAGCGGCTAAAGCCTGTTTGAATCCTGCCAAATAAGCCGAACCAATACCTAGTTTGTCCGATCGACTGATCAATTGTATTGGATATTTAGATTGCAAGGTTTTAATGATTTCCGCTGTGCCGTCTGGAGAGTTATCGTCCACAAAAGTTATTTCTAAATTTGGTATATTTTGGGAAAAAATTTGTTCAATCAATCCTTCCACATTAATCTTTTCGTTATAGGTCGGGATAACTATGACTATTTTTTCTGGCTTAGAAAATAGGTTGACTAAATCATTGATTGTTTTTTTAGGATCGTCCAAATTATCAATGGTTTTTCCGGGAAAATCTTGTTCGCCCCATTTTTTAAACAGATCATATTTATATTCTTCGTCGCCATCAGTTTCCCTTTTATTCTCTTCATTTCTTTGTAGCATTCTTTTTAAGTAAATATCTTTCGGCGGAAGCAATAAAACAAATTTAGTATTGGTCGGAAAAGCGACAGCCTCAACATCGGCCGCGCCAACAAAAACAATGCCCTGTTCGTTTTTTATATTACCCAAGGCGAGAGTTCTCTCCTGTTTATTTTCTCCCATTTTTTCTAGGTCAAAAGCCGAAAACCCCAATTGTCTGGCGGTGCGGACAAGAGTGGATTTTCCAACTCCCGGCGGCCCAAACAAGGCTAATAGCATAAAAATTATTTATTTTTTTCCTTGGTAAAAGAAGGGGGTTTAATTTCTCGGTTATGAATACTAACTTTTTTTGTTTTACCGGGTTTAAAATGTCCAATTCCGGTGGGTGTGGTCGTTTTTGCGGGCAGTGTTCCGGATTCTTTTTTTAGTCGAGCTAGTCCTTTTTTTGTTCGTTCTTCCTCCATGGCCCCAGCCAAAATCCCAAATAATTCAGGGTGGTGGATTTGTAGCTTTTCAAAAGCGGCTTTTTTACTAGTTAAAATTCCATTTGTTAAAAATTCTTCCATGACGGCTTTAGCTAGGGGGAAATAATTCACCAAATCTGGTTCTTGTTCAATTTGCGTCAATAGTTCTTTTATATCATAAATTTTAGTCCGTAAGCTGGAACGAATTTCTGCAATATTAGATGGTTTTTTACCAAAATCTGATTGATGTGATATATTTTCTCCGGTTTTTCCGTGGATGCTCATAGGCTTGTAGCAAAGTAATTTATCTAGAAATCATAGCAAAAAATCGTATAAGAAGCAAATAGAAAAATAAAAAACGGGCAACGCCCGTTCGGTTGTTCCGAGTCGTAGACGATGTTAGAACTAAGATAGAGCCAGGCTTCTTTCCTGAATGTTAAAAAAGCCTTCCTCTTTTATCTTCTTAAAAGTGTTTTGGTCTTCTTTTGTTAATTTACCGCGTTCCTTAGATTCATCTTCTATCTTTAGCAAATAAACATAATCACTATCTCGTATTTTATTTTTTTCTTGATTTTGCATATTTTTTATGAAACAGTTGTTGTTTGTGGGGATTTTATAGTTTCAGACTTCTTTTCAACCGCCGTGTTTTCTGCATCTTTTTTATCTTTCTGAGGGGCGAATGATTCTATTATATGATAATCGACAGTTTCTTTCAACCTTATAGACAGATAGTTTTTATATTCCTTTAATAAAGCTAGGGATTTTTCATCATTACAAATGTTTAGTCCTATCTCCTT
The DNA here is from genome assembly GCA_964516735.1 of uncultured Gammaproteobacteria bacterium. GTDB lineage: Bacteria > Patescibacteriota > Patescibacteriia > Magasanikbacterales > GWA2-37-8 > JAHJCN01. Next base: position 2,509 of record CAZEYR010000016.1, on the reverse strand, counting down.
TGCTTCCACCGAATCAATACAATGACCATGTGAATACGCTGTTCTCGCGAGCTGTACTGCAATCAATGTGGATTCTTTTTCTGGATAACCTGATTTTTTAAGCAATCTTGAAGCATAAAAAATCGATTGCCAAACCGAGGTATCCATTTCATGATATATAATAGGGTCAAACTTTTCACCCATTTGTTGCCAAGGTGGTGGAATATCTAAAGGCCTTGTCTCCCCAAATTTTTTTTGAAAAGAATCTACAGCTTCAATTATTCTGTATGCCGAGACTCTTTCTCCTTTATAAATTACCTGTGGATCTATCGGTGTCAAATTAGCAAAATCGCTCATCGTAATTTTATTTGCAGCTAAACACATTAGTGTACCACCACTTGACGCTTCATATGGAATAAACACCTGTATTTCTTGATAATTAGCAATTTTAAATGAAGTTGACAAGGCTCCGCCGGGCGTTTGAATTATTAAATGTAGTTTGTCAGGTAACGATGCGTTTTCTTTCATTTCCTCAATCGTTTTTTCCAAATTATATATATCTTTATTTTCTATGGAAGCATAGGAAAAAGATGTCGGAGAAACTTTTAATACAGCATCTGGTGCTATAAAACTTAGTATCAGAACGTTATTTTCAGTCGCTATTTTCTCAAGTTTTACTTTTAGTTCTTCTGGTATTTTGTTCATAATATTATTCTAGATTTATTTATATTATTTATTTTTCTATTATTCTGTATTTTCCAGAATTAACCAATTTTATACTGTTATAATCATTAACATCTTCAAATTTAAACTGCCAAATTGAGTAAGTATTTTCTTTTTGGTCTTTCTCAAAAAATAGTGTAATCACTTTTTTCTCGGTACAATTCTGCCATTGCCTAAATGGATAATAGAGTTGTCTGATTATGGTGTTGCTAGAACCGGAACCCTTTGCCTCGATTAAAACAATCTGTTTTTCTCCCTCATATCCGGCATCAACTTCTGTCTGTACACTTCCCACTTTAATTTTTTGTTTTTTAACAAAAAAATCAAAAATTGGAGTATATTTTCTACCTCTTATTGTTAATACCAATGACTTGTCATCCATGAAAGTTCTGATTAAACTCGACGCATATGCAAAATCTAAATGTTGCATTTCTGAATTGCCAACATCCGAAGAATCTAAATGAAAATCAAGCTTAGAATGATAAATCTCTATCTCTTTTTTGATTTCTGGTATATCCACATAACCCTCTCCCTTAATAATATTATAATAGCCATTTTTAACCGGAAGTAAAAACAGATTGTGTTTGATGAAAACATCTGGTCGAGATTCTCTACTATCTTGTTTACATAAAATTCGCACCTCTTTTTCAGCGGTATTTTTAAATTGTTGGCAGGCCTTTTTTATTTGGCTGGCCGACAAAACAAATGGTTCCTTGTCAAAATTATGTTCAGCGATTTTATAGTCCTTAAAAATTTTTTCCCATGATTTACTATTTGCCATATTGAAATTATTTATTTTTTTATATCGTTGAAGCGTTTGATTGATAAATCAAGATATTTTTTTTCTAAGTCAATTCCGATGAATTTACGGCCGTTCATAACAGCGGCCAAGCCGGTTGTTGCCGAACCGGAAAATGGATCCAAAACAACATCACCCTTATCTGTACTTGCCATAATTATGCGGACAAGCAAATCAATTGGTTTTTGTGTAGGGTGTTTACCATAAATCTTTTCTTCTTTTTTTGGCGGATAAACAGCCCAAACACTACGCATTTGTAAATTTGGTTTTTTTAAAAAATCATCAGGCCAGTTGCCATTTTTCATTGCGTCGTAATTAAATTTGTGTTTAGCTTTTTTATCTTTTCTCGCCCAGATTAAAGTTTCATGACTGGCAGTAAAAAAACGACAACTTAAATTTGGTGAGGCGTTTGGTTTGAACCATGCAATATCGTTGAGTATGTGAAAATGTTTAACTTGCAATGCAAATCCGCATTGATAAATTGAGTGGTATGTTCCGCTAATCCAAATCGTTCCACCCGGCTTCAAAACTCGGTGACAAGCTTCAATCCAAGATAATTGAAATTCAAAATCTTTTTTCAATCCATTACTAACATCCCATTCACCTTTATTGACGCTTACCATTTTGCCGGCATGAACAGTAAAACCACCGTTTGATAAAAGGTAAGGTGGATCAGCAAAAATCATGTCGACTGAATTTTCCGGTAACTCCAACAAAAGCTCGATACTGTTTGCGTGGTAAAGTTTAAAATTGTGCTTATCAAAATACGGTTTGGTCATATTGTATACACAAAAAATGCTGTTAATTCAACGCTTACATTATAGCTTGTTTTGGATCTTAGGTCAATTAAAAAAAATTAATAAAATATGCCTTTTTGACAACCTCAAAAATTGGGAGTATAATACTTACATCCGATGCCAAAGTGTATATAAATCTTCGGACATGATACTGAGTTTGTGCTCGGGAAGGATTGCACCCCCTACTAAGGGAGGTGTTTTTGTTTAATAG
>CAZEYR010000015.1:0-22065 GCA_964516735.1 uncultured Gammaproteobacteria bacterium | reverse complement strand
CCGCAGTTCGCAACGAAGTGAGTTTAAACGCTCACTTTTTGCTTTTGTTAAGGGTAATTTGTCCAGTATTTTCTCTCCTCGCATCTGACAGTCATACAAAAACACCTCCCTTTTTCGACTATTTTTTAGGTTCCCTAAGTTTGACAGTAGCAGCATTTTGTACTATTGTAAACAGTTAAAAATTGTTCTTTTTAGTGTATTCCTAGCTTTCTTTTTGCCTTAAATTAAAGGTAGAAAGAAGGCTGGGAAATTGGTTCCGACCACATTGCTTGACATGGTTGGTGTATCAACAGTGCACGATAGTGTACATTGTCTGATTGCCACTGGGCCAAGGAGGTGTGGAACCGTGGTTATGAAAAAGATCGCGATGGAGCAGGTACGGCACTTCTTCAGGCTGATGGAGAGTGGGCTGGCAACGAGGCAGAATTTCCAGCAGTACCTCGAGGGGCTCAGCCACCCCGCCGAGGACGACAAGGAGGAGAAGAAGGGGGTCGCGACCCCCAAGTCGGAATGGCAGGAGATGTACTCCCGCCAGCGGGTGTGGGACTCGGACTTCTCCGAGACTCATTTCCCGCTCGAGTCCGAGACCGAGCTCCGGCCTGTGGACCATGTCCACGAGTTCCCGGAGTTGGTTATCGGTGTCGAGGCGCTCCGGCGCCTGGACGCTGAGGGGCTCGAGCTGGCCCGGCCGCGGGCCACCGGTCTCTACTTGCTGGAACACCCCGAGCTCCAGAAGGAGAGGCCGCTCGTCGGCGGTGGCCAGTGGCAGAGCCGGACTGGCAGCGTCCGCGTGCCGATCTTCCACTGGAACGACGACGAGCCATTCGTCGGTCTCCACTGGCTGGTCCTCAGCTTTCGCTCGCACTACGGCTGGCTCGTCTCCCGCAAGTCGGGGGTCTAGGATCCTGGGATTCTTGGCCGGACACATATCTGGCTGGTTTCTCGGCCCTTGGTCCCTTGGCCCCCGTACGATTACTGCTTCGGCAAGTGCGTACGGGGGCTGTTCGTTTTTAAGCGTTTGTTTGGTATACTAAAAAATAGTTTCACAAAACAATATCAACCTTGGTGGTAGAAGATATTTTTGAGAGTTAAAGGCCTAAATTAGCGGAGGCTGAGTTTGTCTAAATTTTTTTCGTGATCATGAATTACCATTATCTTATTTTTATCGGAGTCTTAGCGCAATTTATTAGTGTTTTGTCGTACATTAAAGCTATGATGCGTGGAGAGGCTAAACCCAACCGAGTGAGTTGGTTTTTTTGGATTATCGCACCTTTAATTGGTAGTATAGCGGCCTTTATGGCTGGGGCGAGATGGGCTTTGGTGCCTGTGATCATGTCTTGGTTTGGACCATTTCTAGTATTTAGTTTTTCCTTGTTCAACAAACAGGCTTATTGGAAGTTACAACCTTTTGACTATTGGTGTGCCGTCTTTTCTGGATTGGCTTTATTGCTATGGGGGCTCACCAGACAACCATTAGTGGCGATAATTTTTTCTGTATTGGCAGATTTTTTGGCGGCGATACCGACGATTATCAAAGCCCGGAAATTTCCAGAGACAGAAAAATTTGGCCCGTATTTGGCAGGAGCTTTTAGCGCCGCTCTTTCTTTGTTAATAGTAAAAAGTTGGCTTTTGACAGAAATATTATTTCCTGCCTACCTAATTTTTGTTAACTTGTTGATAGTTTTAGCAATTTGTGTTAAGTTTAAAGCAAGGAGAATTAAATTTTAATTTTTATACTATGGAAGGTGTCATAATTTTTTTGGTCATTTTGGCCATTTCTGGGTTACGTGTGGTGCAACAATATGAAAAAGGGGTGGTGTTTCGTCTGGGTAAAATCGTGGGAATTAAAGAGCCGGGGCTAAATTGGATCGTTCCGATAATTGATCGAATGAAAAAAGTAGATTTTCGTACCGTGACCATGCCGATTCCAACTCAAAAAATTATCACCAAAGATAATGTGTCGGTAGATGTCTCAGCCGTCGCGTATTATCGGATTGTAGATGCTGTCAAAAGCGTAGTGGCTATTGAAAATGTGATGTCAGCCATTAATCAAATCGCTCAAACTTCCGTGCGCAACATTGTGGGAAAGTTCCAATTGGATGAAATTTTGAGCGAACGGGCTACGATCAACAAAGAAATTTCCGCAGTGTTGGATTCTCATACCGAAGCTTGGGGTGTAGCCGTGTCGGTGGTAGAAATTAAAGATATTGAGTTGCCAGAAGGCATGCAAAGAGCTATGGCCAAACAGGCTGAAGCTGAACGTGAGAAACGCGCCAAAATCATTGCTGCCGATGGTGAATTTTTATCGTCACAAAAATTGGCTGATGCGGCGGATATTATCGCCGCTCACCCAATTGCTTTGCAGTTGAGAAATTTGCAAACTATGGCAGAAATTAGCGTAGAGAAAAATTCCACGATTATTTTTCCGGCCCAAATGATGAGTACGGTAGAAGACATTAAAAAATTTGTATCTGGAGAAAACTCTTTTAAATAATTTGAAATAAGAAATCGCTCGATTATCTCGAGCGATTTTTTATTTGGCATTAATCAATTACAATTCTAACGTCCAACACTTCGGCCCCATGACCATCGGGCAAAACGGAGATGGGGTTAATATCCAGTTCTTTGATTTGTGGAAAATCGATCATTAATTGTGATAATCTGCCTAGACAATTAATTAGCGAAGAAACATCCATTTTTTTCTGACCGCGCGCCCCGTCTAAAATTTTCCTTGATTTTAGTTGGCTGATCATTTTTTCTGCATAATTTTTAGTAATCGGTGCTAAACCAAAAGAGACATCCTTAAAGATCTCTACAAAAATCCCACCTAAACCAACCATTAGCATTGGTCCCAAACTTTGATCGCGATTAGCTCCTAAAATCATTTCTATTCCGCCTTTTTCTGCCATTTCCACCAATAATACGCCGTGGATTTTTGCGGTCGGCCTCTTTTTTTTGATAGTTTTAATCATTTCTTCATATTTTTCTTTTACATTTTCTTTTGTGATATTTAACGTGACTCCTCCGACATCGCTTTTGTGCAGAATGTCTGGCGAAATTATTTTCATCACCATTTTTTTGTTTATTTTATTTGCAATTTCTTGAGCTTCTAAGGCGTTAGTGGCAGTGGCATTTTCCAATAAACAAAAATTATAAGCAGCCAATATCTCCATGGCTTCGGCTTCTGGAAAAACTTTTTTTCCTTTTTGCTTAGCCTCGGCAAATATTTTTTCCACCAGTCTTTTGTTTATATTTTTGAATTTAAATTCTTGTTCTTTTTTTTCTTTGGTACCTAGGCTAAAATTTGTTAGTGAGCCGAGGGCTTTAGCCGCTTGCTCTGGAAATCCAGTAGTTGCCACACCGGCTTTTTGCATAGCGTGCATAGCCTTGGAAACCATACGTCCACCCATAAAACTAGCAATAATCGGTTTTTGACATTGGTTTTTTAGTTTGATAATGGCTTCGGCGGTGGCTTCAATTTCGGTGGTAGATTGTGGAGTTAAAATTACAATGATACTGTTCACTCCTTTATCTTTGGCTAAGATTTCCAAAGTGGCTTGGTAGCGATCGGCTCGAGCATCACCCAAAACATCAATTGGATTGTGAAAATTAGCGTAAGCTGGTAAATATTTTTTCAAGCGGGCTTGAGTTTTTAGAGAAATTTTGGCTAGTTCCAAACCGCTGGCAATTACTTCGTCGGTGGTTAAAACTCCGGGCCCTCCGGCATTGGTAATAATGGCCGTGTGCCTCCCTTTTGGCAGTGGATTGTCGGAAAAAACACGGACATATTCAAATAGTTCTGATACAGAATAGACGCGAATAATTCCACTTTGTGCAAATAAGGCATCGTAAGCCGCATCATTGCCAGCCAAGGCTCCCGTGTGCGAGGCAGAGGCGGAAGCGCCGGCTGAAGTACGGCCGGATTTAATCACTAATACCGGCTTGGCATTTTTTCCATGAGATAATTTTTTCACCGAAGCGATAATTTTGTGTGGCTTAGAGAGTTGTTCGGCATACATGGCAATTACTTTAGTTTCTGGATCTCGATATAGATATTCAAAAATCTCCACTTCATCGATCAAGGTTTTATTGCCTACACTCATAAATTTAGAAAAACCAATGCCAAGTTTTTGGGCGTAATCCAATACTGCAGTGCAGAGGGCGCCACTTTGCGAGATAAAAGCCACGTTGCCTTTGTCTGGCATAGTCATGGCAAAAGAGGCGTTTAGTTTTATTTCCGGATTGATAATACCTAGACAATTCGGACCAATTAAAGCGATTTTGTGTTTGAGGCAGATTTCTTTAATTTTATTTTCACCATCAATATTGCCGACTTCTTTGAATCCGGCGGAGATGATAATTACACCCTTTACTTTTTCTTCAGCCACCTCTTGCATTACCTCTGGCACCGCCGCCGCCGGCACTACAATAATGGCTAGATCTACCTTTTCTTTAATGTTTTTAATATTTGAATAACACTTCATTCCGTAAAGCTCTACGGCTTTAGGGTTAACTGGAAAAATTTTTCCAGTATAGCCTTGGGTAGCTAAATTTTTTACTATATCATTGCCAACACTGCCTACCTTGGTAGAAGCTCCAATGATAGCTACTGATTTTGGATAGAAAATCGTGTCTAAATTCATAGTTATTTTTATGAGTTGTTTAAATTGTTTAAAATGCCGTATTGCTATTATACATGACAATCAATTTAATGTGGATACTAGTTGTTTTTTATCATTTTTTATGTTATATTATTTTTATATTCTAAGGATTTTATGATTTCTTATATTTGGATTACTTTTTTGTATCAGCCGCTTTTTAATGTTTTAATCTGGATTTATAATAATATCGCTGGGAAAAATATGGGCTGGGCTGTGATTTGGCTTACTATTTTTTTGCGGTTAGCCCTTTTGCCGCTAACAATTATTTCTGAAAGAAATGCTTATAAAGAAATTAATGCGGAGACAGAAGCGGCTGAAGCGGCTAAAGCTTTTAAACATGATCCGATTGCTAGAAAAGAAATTGTTAGAAAAATTATTAAGAAAAATAAAATATCGCCGTGGGCTAAAGTGGCGACATTGTTGATTCAGGTGCTGACTTTGATTTTATTGTATCAAGTGTTCGTGCGTGGCATGAGCGGCGAAAAGATATTTAAATTTTTATACTATTTTAATGATTTTCCGGGTAAGATCAATAATAACTTTTATGGTTTTGATATCGGCCGGGTGCATGATTGGATTTGGTCTGGAGCGGCGGCAATTTATTTATTTTTTGGTATTTTAATAGAAAATCGTCATCGTAAGACTTGGACTAGCGCCGAGGTTACTTTTTTAATAATTTTTCCGGTTTTTACTTTTGGTTTACTGTGGGTATTGCCGATGGTTAAATCGCTTTTTATTTTGACATCCATGATGTTCTCTGATACAATTAGACTATTAAGAATTGCATTTTTTCCGATCAAAAAAGAAATTAAAAAATAAAATATATGGCCGGAGACTCATTAGATAAATTGATGTATTCATTCGTTGTTGAAGATGTCTTAAAGGGTTTTTTTATTTATGTGCCACCAGGATATGTGGCTTGTGTTTACGATTTGGGACGTGGAGTTTTAAAAAAAGTTTTGACCCCGGGATTGCACCTAAAAATTCCGTTTTGGCAAAAAGCCAAGTTGTTTAATACCCAGACTTTGGAATATAGCATCAATCGTCAATTTAATCCGGAACACGAACGCGCGATGGGGGACATTCCAATTGCCGCGGTGACCCAAGACGGCAAAAGAGTAGGGGTTGAGGGCACAGTGTTATTGCGTCTGGATGTGCATCAAATTCCAAGTATTTGGCAGACGATCGGTGAAGATTTTGTGGCCAAGATCGTCCGTCCGACTATTCGTAGCCGTATACGTATGGTGTTTAGTCACTTTGATTATCAGGATATTGTTTCTTCCAAACGCGACGCAGTAGAGATGGAATTAAAAAATGAATTAGAAAGGATTTTTTACGCCCGGGGGATTTATGTGGAAAATATTTTGCTAAGTGAGATTTCCCAGATCTAAAAATGGACATCAGAAAACCGCTCTTAAACGAGCGGTTTTTTATATCTTGACAGTGGATAAGTAGAGTGGTATATTATCACTCGGAATGTTAGAGTGATAAAATCCTTATTTAAGTATATGGATAGTCGTCGACAGCAATTATTAACCCTCGTGATAGAAAAATTTATTAAAACGGCCGAACCGATCGGATCTAAGTTTTTGGTATCCGAAGGCAAGTTGGATTGGAGCGAGGCGACAGTCCGCAATGAATTGCGAACTTTGGAAGAAGAAGGTTTTTTGACCCACCCACACACTTCGGCCGGTCGAGTGCCAACCGAAAAAGGTTATAGATTTTTTTTAAAGCAATTAGATTTGGATTCAGAAAAACTTTCTAAGAAAGATCTATCCATAATTGGTAGTGCCAGTCAGGAAAAAAATTTGGAAACAAAATATAAGAATTTAGCTAAAGCTGTGGCGGAAATCGCCGATGCGACAGTAGTGCTTTTTATCGGCCAAAACAAAATTTATTATACCGGTCTCTCTAATTTATTTAACCAACCGGAATTTAGCGAAATGAAAATTGTGTTGGATGTATCGGAAATGTTCGACCGCTGTGATGAATGTTTGCAAGATTTTTTTGATAAAACTACTGAAGAAATAAAATATTTTTTGGGGGAAGATCATCCGTTTGGCGGCTATTTAACGGCGGGCGCTTTTCGTTTTGCCGAGAGTAGCTTGTTTACTTTGCTGGGGCCTTTGCGTATGGATTACGCCCGCCATTATGCAATTTTGAAAAAAATTAAAGAAATAATCTAATACTATGACTGAAGAAAAAAAACATGCGTCAGATTATAATTTTCCGGAAATAGTAGTGGGGGCGTTTATTTTTAACAAAAAAGGGGAGTTAATGTTGGTACGTTCCCCAAAGTGGGATAATAAATTAGTGCCATGTGGCGGTCATGTGGATTTTAATGAAAGCTATGAGGACGCTGTAATACGCGAAGTAAAAGAAGAAACCGATTTGGATGTGACAAATCCAGAAGTGATCACTGCGATCGATATGATCAATTGTGATGATTTTCATAAAGGTAATAGGCATATGGTGAGTTTGCAGTGTCGGGTGGAATTGGTTGACGAAAGTCAAGAGCCCAAAATGGATGGGGTAGAAGCCAAAGAGTATCTGTGGCTTAAACCGGAAGAATTTTTAAAAAGGGATGATTTAGCCAGTAATGTGAGAGGTGTTTTGGAGGGTTATTTAATAAAAGTAAAAAAAGGATTATTTGGCTCTAAAAAATGCAAAGATTGTGAAAAAAACAGATCCGAAGCGGAAGAAAATAAATTGAATTGGCAGCGCGCCTTAGCGGATTATAAAAATTTACAGAGAGAAACACAGACTAGAATGGGCGAGTGGGCTAAGATGAGCGAACAGCAAATTTTGGAAGAGTTTATACCGGTTTATGACAATTTTAAAAAAGCCTTTGCTCATCACCCAGAATTACAAGCCGACAACGAAGAGCATAAAAAAATAAAAAATTGGGTGGATGGGGTCGGATACATTATGAAACAGTTTGGCGATGTGTTAAAGAATCATAATATTGAAGAGATTAAGACAGTAGGAGAAAAATTTGATCCGAATTATCATGAAGCAGTAAGCGAAGAATCGGTGGAAGGTGAGGAAGCCGGAATAATTTTAAAAGAAATTGAAGGAGGATATAAAATGGGTGATAAGGTAATTAAGGCCGCCAAAGTGGCGATTTCTAAATAATTTTAATCCCTGTTTTCGCGCCGTGCGGCCGAAGAAGGGTGGAGGTAAATATATGTCATTAGTGCGTTGGTCCCCGATGTGGGATCCGTTTAGTGAGATGGAGGAGATGATGAATCGTCTCCCGGCCGTCTCTGGTCAAGGCAAGGCTTTTGTGCCAGCCATGGACGTTTATGAAACCGATAAGGCAGTGGTGGTGGAAACCCCGCTCGCCGGAGTTAATCCAGAAGATGTAAAAGTGAGTGTGGAAAAAGGCGTACTCACTGTGCAGGGAGAAAGCAATAAAGAGCACGAAATAGAAGATAAAAATTATTATCGTAAAGAAGTACGCTCTGGTGCTTTCTATCGTCAGATGGCTTTACCGGCCGCCGTGCAAGAAGATAAAGTTGAGGCAGTGTTTGAAGATGGAATGTTGAAAATCACTTGTCCAAAATCTGCTCCAGCCGCAGTAAAAAAGATTGATGTTAAAGTAGTGAAGAAAGGGAAGAAGTAATTTGTCTTTCCATTGAGCCCCTATCGGGGGGCTCGGTTGGAGAGATAAATATTTATTTAAAATAATTTAATTTAACTCATACATATATGGGAAAAGTTCTTGGAATCGATTTGGGTACAACTAACTCCTGCATGGCGATTATTGAGGGTGGTCAGCCGAAGGTGTTGGAAAACAAAGAAGGTGCTCGTACCACTCCTTCTATTATCGCTGTTTCTAAAAGCGGTGAAAGATTGGTCGGTCAATTGGCCAAACGCCAAGCGGTCACTAATCCGGAAAATACTTTGTACTCCATCAAACGTCTGATCGGTCGTCGTTGGGATGACGCCGAGGTGCAAAGAGACCTAAAATTAATGCCGTACAAGATTGTAAAATCCGGTGAAGGCGTAAAAGTAGAAATGCAAGACAAGGAGTATTCTCCACAAGAAATTTCTGCCATGGTGTTGCAAAAATTAAAAGCTGATGCTGAAGATAGATTGGGTGAAAAGATTACTGAAGCCGTAATTACTGTGCCAGCTTATTTTGATGACTCACAACGTAAAGCCACCAAAGATGCCGGCGAAATCGCTGGTTTGAAAGTATTGCGTATTATCAACGAGCCAACTGCTGCCGCTTTGGCTTATGGTTTTGATAAGAAAAAAGAGCAAAAGATTGCTGTTTATGATTTAGGCGGTGGTACTTTTGATATCTCCATTTTGGAAGTGGCCTCCGACAACGTGCAAGTATTATCTACAAATGGCGATACCCATTTGGGCGGGGATGATTTTGATCAGGTTTTAATTAAATATATTTTTGATGAATTTAAAAAGGCCGAAGGTGTAGATTTGAGCAAAGACAATTTAGCTTTGCAACGCATCAAGAGTGCCGCGGAAAAAGCTAAAATCGAACTTTCCACTGCTCAAGAAAGTGAAATCAACGAACCGTTTATCACTTCCGGTGTGGATGGTCCAAAACATTTGGTCATGAAAATCACCCGTGCTAAATTGGAAGAATTGGTAGGGGATTTAGTGCAAAAAACTTTAGAGCCAGTGAAAAAAGCTTTGGCCGATGCTAAATTATCTCCAAACGATTTACACGAAGTAGTAATGGTAGGCGGTATGACCCGCATGCCATTGGTATTACAGACTGTGGAAAAATTCTTCGGCAAGAAACCAAATATTACCGTGAATCCAGATGAGGTGGTGGCTGCCGGTGCCGCCGTGCAAGGTGGTGTGTTGCACGGTGAAGTAAAAGATATTTTGTTGTTGGATGTTACCCCGTTATCTCTTGGCTTGGAAACTTTGGGTGGGGTGATGACTAAATTGATTGATCGCAATACTACTATTCCAACTTCCAAAACCCAAGTTTTTTCTACTGCGGCCGATAACCAGCCGGGTGTGGAAATTCATGTGTTGCAAGGCGAGCGCCCGATGGCCGCTGATAACAAAACCCTTGGTCGCTTTATGCTAGAAGGTATTCCTCCGGCTCCACGTGGCGTACCACAAGTGGAAGTGACTTTTGATATTGATGCCAATGGTATTTTAAACGTAAAAGCTAAAGATAAGGCTACTAATAAAGAGCAGTCTATTCGTATTGAGGCTTCCTCCGGCCTTTCCAAAGATGAAATTGAAAAGATGAAAAAAGATGCTGAGGCTCATGCTGCAGACGATAAGAAAAAACAGGAAATGATTGAAGCCAAGAATATTGCTGATACTATGGTTTATACCACTGAAAAAATGATGAAAGACGTGGAAGAGAAAAAAGTGGCTATTACCGATGAGGAAAAAAATAAGGTAAATGATGCCTTAAAGGCTTTGAAAGAAGTAAAAGACAAGGATGATGTCGAAGAGATCAAAAAGAAATCTGAAGAACTGTCTAAAGCCGCTCAAGCCGTAGGCATGAAAATGTATCAGCAAGAACAAACGACTAAAGGCTCAGCTGGACAACCAGGTGCCGAGCCAAAAAAAGAAGATAAGAAAGAAGATGGTCCAATTGAAGGCGAAGTGGTAAAATAGACAGACGGTTAATTTAATAAAACAAAAATATGGCAATGAGTTTGAAGAGCAAGGGCTGGAAAATATTTTTTGCAATTTTAATTGGATTATCAGTTTTATTTTTTGAGGCTACGGCCTGGGGAGTGGAAAATAGAATATTGGAATGGTTGTTTGAAGGTCTGATTTTTTTTCCTGTTTGGATTATACCGTTAAGTTTGTATCATATCCGTTCTGATAGGCACTCAACAGCTTGGCATGTTAGAATTGGTTTGCTTTTCTTCTTGTTGTATTATGCTTTTTTGTTTTTATGTTTTTTTGTCATCGGCCATTGTAATAGTGGGGAAGGATGCTTTTTTCTTTTGGTTGGTTTAATAATTAGTTGGGTCGTTAATTCTATACTTAATTTGATTGTACAGAATATCATTGGATTTTATAAGCGAAAGAAGTTAAACAATAAAAGCGATAAAACGGAGCGAGAAGGTTTGATGCCTAGAGTAATAAATACAGATAAAGATAACAATTCACATGAGTAAAGACTACTACAAAATATTAGGTGTAGAAAAAAATGCTTCACCAGATGAAATTAAAAAGGCTTTTAAAAAATTAGCTATGCAGCACCATCCGGATCGTCCGGGCGGTGATGAAGCGAAATTTAAGGAAGTAAATGAAGCTTATCAGGTGTTGAGTGACCAAAGCAAACGCCAGCGTTATGATCAGTTTGGTTCGGATTTTGAACAGCAAGGAGGATTCGGCGGGGCTGGTGGTTGGGAAGATTTTATGCGAGCGGCTCGTGGTGGTGGACAGGGCAGTGGCTTTGAATTCAATTTTGGTGGCCAAGATTTTGGTGATATTTTTGGTGATTTATTCGGAGGTGGTTTTAACGGCGGTCGTCGTCGCGGTCAGGCTCGCGGACGTGATATCCAGGTGGATGTGGAGTTGGATTTTAAAGAAGCGGCTTTTGGTGTGGAAAAAGAAATTTCCGTGCGCAAGCAATCGAGCTGCGATGTGTGTGGCGGTAATGGCGCTGAACCCGGCAGTAAAATGGAGAAATGTTCAACTTGCGGCGGCCGTGGCCAAGTGATGCAAAATCAGAGAACAATTTTTGGGACGGTCCAAACTGCTGTTACTTGTTCTAATTGTCGTGGTCGGGGAGAAAAAACTACTAAAAAATGTAAACATTGCGGCGGCGATGGAATCTTGGCTAAAACGATAGATATAAAAGTTAGAATTCCAGCCGGCATAAATGATAGCGAGGCAGTACGGTTGTCTGGATATGGCGAGGCTGCTCCACACGGTGGTCAAGCTGGTGATTTGTTTGTACGAGCGCACATTCGCGAACACAAAGGATGGGAGCGCGATGATTTTGATATTTATTCTGAATTAGAGATTAATTTTCCACAGGCGGTATTAGGGGACAAGGTGGAAGTGGAAACTTTGGATGGTGTAATAAAAGTAGTAGTACCGGAAGGAATAGAGGCTGGACAGCTTATTCGTCTTAAAGGGCGGGGTATTACCCATTTGGGCAGAGTAAGTAGGGGTGATCATTATGTCAAAATAAAAATTCGGGTGCCGAGAAAAATCGGCCGCGACGTAAAGAAAAAATTAGAAGATTTAAAAAATGACTTATAAACAGGAAACCGCTCCCTAAGTTAGGAAGCGGTTTTAATTAGTTGGGCAGCCACCGGACACGAGCGTTGAGTCGTGTCCGGTGGCTGTTTTTTACCGCTTGATTCGTTGGCCCGGCGGTTTGGCGGGCTTAGGAGTGGCGACTACGGGGGTCAGGTCGGTGGCCGTCGCCATGGCCACCCGACAATTCTCTCGGTTCGGGCAGGTCTCGTGCCGCCCGTTGTTTTTGCACGCCATGTTATTTCTCCTCTGGCAAAATCCCTAGGCCTACCCCAGGGAAAGTTTTAGCGGTTTTTTGTTTGTTTTTAGCCAAAAATTGGCCAATCACAAAACAGCTGATAATAGCAAATCATTGGTTTTTTGTCAAGATTAGCATGGTTAAAATAAAGACTTTTTGTTATAATAATATTTATGATGAATAAGCAAAAAAAACCAGATTTCGAGCGCTTTTATAAGCAAAACATAGATAAAATTTATCGTTTTATCTTTTTTAGAGTTAATCAAAATAAGGATCTGGCCGAAGATTTAACCTCGGAAATTTTTATTAAAGTCTTTAATAGTTACGATAAATATGATGTTAGTGTAAGCTCCTCAGCGTGGCTTTTTACTATTGCCAAAAATCATTTAATTAATTATTGGCGTGATAATCACTTGACAACCAGTCGGTCAGATTTTAACGAAGAGGGGGACGAGGATGATTTTTTATTGAAAAAAGCCATTTTTTCTCACAACCAAGCCCAAAAAAAGCAAGAGCTTTATAATTTGTTAGATAAATTGGAAAATTATGAGAGAGATGTTGTAACTTGTCACTACCTTTTTGGGTATAGTTATGCAGAGATAGCAGAAATGCAAAAGACAACAGAGGGCGCAGTCAAGGTGTCGGCGCATAGGGCTATTAAGAAATTACGTAAATTAGTATGAACTTTATAGTGAAATATAAGTTGTGGAAGGTTCGAAAAAAAATGACGCCAAGCCGTCAATTTAAATCAAATTTAAAAAATCGTTTATTGGCGGATCAAGCAGTTGTTTGGTATAAAATTGGTTTGGTTAGGTGGGGTATGGTTGGCACAATTAGCTTTATTTTTTTGTTGAGTATGGGGGCTGGTGTTTACGCGTATGTTAATCCAGAAGTCGTAGAAGGCAATTGGCTGTATCCAGTAAAGCAAAAAATTGAGAAAATAGAAGAAACGACTAAATATACTCCAGAAGCCAAAGTTAAATTTTTGGAAAAGAAAATAAAAAAACAAGAAATAGAAAAAACTATTTTGGAAAAAAGAAATATGTCGCCAAAAAATATTCAGAAAAAAATAGATACCACCAAACAGCAGTTGAAAGAAATAAAACAAATTTTAAAAATAAAAAAAGATAGAAATAATAATTAAAATTTTTAATTAATATAAAAACGTATGAAGAAAAAAATTTTTTCGTCGGTAATAAGTTTGCTGATAATAGGCATGGCTTTACCAGTATTGGCTGAGGAAAATACAGCTAACACAACTACTGGCAATTTAATTCAAAGTAATAGTTCTGCTACAACGACCGCCAATTTAAAATACAATCGTCGGGCGGTGGTGGTGAAGGGGTTGGTCAAAGAAGTAAAGGGAACTACCGTCCCGGCAGATTTGGTGGTCACTGTTTCCTCAGCTGTTCCAAAGAAAAATAAAAATTGGACAGGTTTTTACCCAGAAACCGCTAAAGATGTGGTAGCTAAGATTGACACTAAAACCAATATTATACGGAAATATGGGGGGAAGAGTAATTTATCGGAATTTACTGTGGGCGATCGGGTGCAAATGGTTGGTAAAACTAACGCTGATGGCAGTTTAACAGTTTCTTTAATTAGAAATGAATCTATCCATAATACCTTGTTATTAAAAGAAGGCGAAATTACCACCATAGATGTAGTTAATAATACTTTTGTTTTAAGAAAAGATGATAAAAGTTTAATTGTAAAAGTGACTAATAAAACGAAATTAGTTATATCGCAAATAGATTTTCCGCAGTTTTCTAATTTAAAAGTTGGAGATAAGGTGCATGTTCGCGGTATAATCAATGATAGAACAAATTTTTTAGAGGCTTCCTTGGTTAGAGTTTCTCCGGCTGAAAAAACAGTAAAGAAAGAAGCGGTGCAGGACAGAGAGGTAAAGAAAGAGGTTAAAGAAATTAAGAATAAAAATAAATAAATATAAAATAAAAAATCGCCTCGGTTGGAGGCGATTTTTTATTTTATTGGTGTTTGTCTAGTACCTCATTGACCATCTTGTCTGCTTCTTTGTTATTTTCTCTCAGAGTGTGCTTGTAAGCCACATGTTTGAAGGTGGTGGCTGTATTATAAGCTTGGATGAAAAGTTTTTGTAGAGTTGCTTCACGTACTTTGTATTCCCCCCTCATTTGTTTGGTTACCAATTCGCTATCTAAAATACATTCTACTTCGGTTGCCCCTAATATCTTGGCTTTCTTTAGTCCGGAAATTAAAGCGGAATACTCGGCAAAATTATTTGTTTGTATTCCTAAATATTCGCCATAGGCGGTCAAAGTTTTGCCATGTTCGTCTTTGATTACCACTCCGGCTGCGGCTGGACCAGGGTTGCCGCGCGCTCCGCCATCGGTATAAATAACTGCTTTCATATTTTTAATATTTTAATCTCCATAATCCAGTTTGATTATTATGACTGGTTGTATAATAAAGATAATGATTGACGCTATCAGCTACGGCATGTCGGATCGGATAATCTAATAAAGTATGGTTGACATAGTAATAGTGGAAAAGGGCGGTAGTTTGATCAGACCAAACCAAAGCCAAAGTATTATATTTGTCCATAGGCACTACTTCTTGTAGCTGTTCACCGGAGCGATTCAAAAGTGTAGGTTCTTCTTTTTCATTGCTAATATTGTCTTCACTATAAGTTCGTAATTCCCATGGAGTCCAAAATAGCCATTTTTTTTGATAAGGAGAAATTATAAAATTACTAGCGGCAATTTCGAAACCAGTTTGATTTTTGTTATTTGTCAATAATAGCATTTTGTCTGGTGAGGTTTTAAGTAAAACTAAGTCATTTTTTATCTTTAAAATTTTCAAAGTTTTATCTGTACTGTTTACTATTTTAAAGATAGAACTAAATCCCAAAGTGTCTCGAACGACGTTAATTTGATTGGCGGTTTTAGCCATAGCTTGCAGAGTCCAAAGTTGGCCATTTTCCATGTACCAATCTAAATAATCATTTTTTATGATGGTATTTTGCCGGTCAGTATCTGGTAAATATGATAAGATTTTTAAGTTAGTGCTAAAGAATAATTCTGGTTCCAAAGATTCCTTCCATTGATATTTTTCTATTGGATATTTTACTTTTTTAATTAAATCAATCTGTTTAGTGGTATCATTGGTATTAATTATAATCAGCTTATTATACGGGCTTTGATCATCGCTAATTGCTAAATAATTGTTTTGCTCCGACCACTCTGTTTTGATTTGGATATTTTTTGGCCAGGTAAATAGTAATGTATTTTTCCCTTGCTCATTATTTTTCATCCAAATTTCCTGATTTTTATCAGTCTCTTTTGTGTAAATTAAAAATTTAGCATCAGCCGAAGAAAAAATTTGATCAATTTGTCCGGCCACTAATAATTCCGGTTCATTTTTTTGTAATAAAGAAATGTCCTTGATGTAATAAGTTTGTTTTTCTAAAATTTCTATTTCATTTTCCCAATCGTAGTAATTGGGGGCGGTAATTTTAATATTGTATTTTTTGGTGGCGATGTTTTTTAATCTTACCGGAATTTTGCTGTTTAGTTTTTCTCCATCGGCATAAACGGCGGCATTTTTGGGTAAAACATCTATACTAAGAGAGCCGGTTTCACGCCAAAAATTTCCGCTCCAATCATAGCGATAGCCGGCGGTATACATAATTACTGCCGGAGAAATGATTAAAAAAGCTACTATAAAAAAAAGTAAAATTCCGCGGCGAAACGGTAAGGTAAATTTGCTCCCAGGATAGTCCATATTGATAAATAGACCGTAATATATTATACTTAATAATAAAGAAAAACTGGAGATAAGTCAACGTATTTATCATTATTTATGTCTTATTTGATTATAAACGGAGGCAAAAAGTTGCACGGTACAATTGAAAATCAGTCTGCTAAAAATTCGGCTGTAGCCATTATGTGCGCCTGTTTAATGGTTAAAGGGCAAACCACTTTAATGGATGTGCCGGAAATTGAAGAAGTCAATCGGATCGCTGAGTTGCTGACTAGTATTGGCGTTAAGGTAGAGAAATTAGGAAAAGGAAAGTGGGCTTTGGATGCTAGTGCCAAATTAAACATGGAAAAGATTGATCGTCATGCCGCGGAGGTAACCCGTTCATCAATTTTGCTCTGGGGGGCTTTGGCGGCCAGAGTAAATAAATATAAATTATATAAAGCTGGCGGCTGCCATCTGGGTTCTCGCTCGGTACGTCCGCATTGGTTTGCTTTGCAAAAATTAGGCGTAAGAGTGGACTCTAAGGAAGGATATTATGATGTAAATAACGCTGAGCTAAAAGCTGCCAAAGTGATAATGTATGAAGCGGGGGATACTACTACAGAAAACACGGTGATGGCGGCAGTCTTGGCTCCGGGAGTGACCACTATCAAAATGGCCTCGGCTAATTATATGGTGCAAGATCTGTGTTGGTTTTTGATTAAAGCTGGTGCTAAAATTAAAGGCATTGGTACGACCACTTTGACAATTACGGGAGTGAACTCGCTGAAGGCGGTAAAAAATTATCCAATTATGCCGGATCCGATTGTGGCGATGACTTATTTGTCGGCGGGAATTACCACCGGATCTAATGTTACAGTAAAAAATTGCCCAGTAGAGTTTCTAGAATTAGAACTTTTAAAATTAGAAGTGATGGGACAAAAATTTGAAGTAAAAAATAAACGTAAATCTAAAAATGGAAAATTTGAAATTGTAGATATTGAAGTTTGGCCGAGTCAATTGAAAGCTCTGCCAGATAAAATTGAGTGTCGTCCTTTTCCCGGTTTGAATATTGATAATTTACCGTTGTTTATTCCAATTTTATCCCAAGCGACCGGCCGCACTTTGGTGCACGACTGGGTGTATGAAGATCGGGCCATTTATAGCATGGAATTAAAGAAAATGGGGGCTAATATCTCTTTGATTGATACCCATCGAGTTTATGTGGAAGGGCCGAGCAAGTTTAAAGCTACCGAATTAATGGCGCCAGCGGCGTTGCGACCAGCGGTAAATGTTTTAATTTGTATGTTGGCAGCTTCGGGCAAATCCATTTTGCGTAATATTTACATGATTGATCGCGGTTACGAAAATTTATATGAAACTTTAAATCAAGTCGGGGCAGATATTAAAGTGTGCAACGACTAAAAAAGAATTATGGACAACAATCTTTCTCCTACGCAAAATCGCGCCAATAAATATTTTGGTGTTTACTTAACACTCATCTTTTTTGTGGTATCTTTTGGAATGGGAGTGTTAGTAGGTAAGGTATGGGCTTTTAAAAAAGAAACCATTGATGAGAACGGTCAAGTTTCTATCAATAAGGTAATCAATTTAAACCGCTCATTGAGCCGGGCGGACAGTGTAGATTTTAGACAGTTTTGGGATGTCTGGGATAGCATCAAGGGAAAATATGTTAAACAGCCGGTCAATGAAGCTGACATGCTCTATGGAGCAATGCAAGGGATGGTAGCGGCGTTGGGCGATCCCTATTCTATTTATATGACGCCACAAATGGCCAATGAATTTGCTGGCGATTTGTCGGGTGAATTAAAAGGTATTGGCGCGGAAGTGGGAATTAAACAAGATCAATTGGTAATTGTAGCGCCTTTAGCTAACACTCCAGCCGAAAAAGCTGGCTTGCGCCCAGGTGATAATATTTTAATGATCGATAAAGAAAGCACCATTGGTATGGATACCAACACGGCGGTTAGTAAGATTCGCGGTAAGGAAGGTACTAAAGTAATTTTGACGATTAGTCGCGAGGGTTGGGCTAAACCTCAAGAAATTACCATTGTTCGGGCAAAAATTATTGTGCCTTCGGTGACATACGGTGTAAAAAATGGCAGTGTGGCTTATGTGAGGGTGATGCAATTTAATGAAGATACGATGGCTATTTTAAATAAATATGTTAAACAGATAAAAAAAGATAAGATCCAAAAAATGATTTTAGATTTGCGTAATAATCCGGGCGGTTATTTATCGGCGGCGATTGAGATGTCCAGCTTGTGGGTAAAAGACGGGGTGGTGGTAAGCGAAAAAGGCAAAGACGGCTTGGGTAAAGATCACAATACAACAGGTGAACATAGCTTGGCTGATATTAAAACTGTAGTGTTGATAAATGGCGGATCTGCCTCGGCTTCAGAAATCGTTGCTGGTGCCCTGCAAGATCATAAAATGGCGACTTTAGTCGGTGAAAAGACCTTTGGTAAAGGCTCAGTTCAAGATTATGAGATGTTGCCGGATGGTTCTGGTTTGAAATTAACTGTGGCGGAATGGTATACTCCTAATGGTAGGAATATCAATAAAGAAGGGATCGCACCGGATGTTGAAGTTAAAGAAGAATGGGAAAAAGAAGCGGTTGGAGAAGATGTGGTAGTAGATAAAGCGTTAGAATTATTAAAATAGTTTTTATTAGTTTATTTATTAATGTAATTTTTCTTTTTATGAAGAAAACATTGCTTATCATTTTAGGTATAGTAGTAGTATTGCTTGTCGCCTTGGCTGGTTATTACAATTCTTTTATTCGTATTGGCGAGGATGTCAACGCCGCTTGGTCGCAAGTAGAAAATCAGTATCAAAGACGCGCTGATTTAATTCCAAATTTAGTAGAAACAGTAAAAGGTTATGCTAAACAAGAGCAGACTGTTTTTACCGCTGTTACAGAAGCTAGATCTAAAGTAGCTCAAATGGTGGTAACCCCGGAGACACTAAAAGATCCGGAAGCCTTTGCTAAATTTCAAGAAGCTCAAGATAGTCTATCTGGTGCCTTAAGTCGTTTGATGGCGGTGTCGGAGAATTATCCACAATTAAAATCCAATGAAAATTTTTTGGCCCTACAAAATCAATTGGAAGGTACGGAAAATAGAATTTCTGTAGAAAGAGGCCGTTATAATGAGATAGCCAAAGAATATAACAAAAAATCTAAAGGCGTGCCGGGGGTATGGTTCGTATCTATGTTTAATTTAGACAAAACTAAACAGTTGTTTAAAGCCGTTGCCGGTGCCGATCAAGCTGTACAGGTAAAATTTTAATTTTATTTTATGCCGAGGAGATTGTTTAATTTAGGCCTAGTAATAGCTGTAGGTTGTTTTTTGGCGCAAACTGTTTTGGCCTATTCATCGCCCGGTTCCCCAAACGGTCCGGTGAATGATTTTGCGGGTATCTTAAAACCAGAAACCACCAGTGCCTTAACCACAAAATTGACCGACTTTCAAGAAAAAACCGGCAATGTTGTAGCAATAGCCACGATTAAGAGCCTAAATAACGAGTCAATTGAAAGTTATTCAGAAAAATTGTTTAAAGAATGGGGGATTGGAGATAAACAAAAAGATAATGGCATTTTGTTATTGGTGGCGCCTAATGATCGGGCGGTTAGAATAGAAGTTGGTTATGGTATGGAAGGCATATTAACTGATTTAGAAAGTGGTCAGATTGTCAATTATATATTGTTGCCGGCTTTTCGATCGGGAGATTATGATAGTGGTGTTGTTTCAGCCGTTGATACCATAATCGCCGGAATTAATTCTGATTTGCCCGACATGGCCTCTTCAACTAACACTGGAGAGGATAGTCCGTTGATGGTTTTTGGTGGCTTTTTAGCTTTTATCATTTTTTTTACGGTATTTTCTATTCTCGCTAAAAAGTATGGCTTGAGATCTACTGGTGGTTGGTTTGGCGGGGGTGGTGGTGGCGGTTTTGGTGGTTTTGGCGGTGGTTCTTCGGGTGGAGGCGGGTCTAGTGGTCGGTGGTAAAATTATTTTGTAATATGTATACTGCAAAAAATTACGATTATTTATTAGGAATAGAAGGGATGAGCGATGATTTGTTAAAGAATCATTTTACCTTGTATCAGGGGTATGTGAGTAATTTTAATAAATTATATGACTTGGTTGTGAAAATGAGTGAGGAGGATAAATTGTCTACTCCGGAATTTGCTGAAGTTAAGCGTCGATTGGGATGGGAATTTAATGGAATGAGATTGCATGAGCTTTATTTTCATAATCTTAAAAAAGATGGATCGATCGTTGAAAAAAAATCTAAAATTTATCAACAAATAGTAAAAGATTACGGTAGTTTGGAATTCTGGGAAAAATATTTTAAGGCAACTGGCGCGATGCGCGGAGTAGGTTGGGTAGTGATGTGCTATGAAAAAGAGGCTGACAAACTTTTAACTGTTTGGATTAACGAGCATGATGTTGGACATTTGGTGGGAGCGACCCCAATTTTAGTAATGGATGTGTTTGAACACGCCTATATGCTGGATTATGGCTTAAAAAGAGCGGAGTATATAGATATTTTTCTCAAAAATGTCGATTGGTCAATAGTTGAAAAAAGAATGATATAAAAAATAAGCCACCTCTTTGCGGGTGGTTTTATTTTTGCTATAATATTATGTGATGGCAGTATCTTAATTTTTATTATATGGTTACAAAATTATTAAAAAAAATATTAATTGCGGAAGATGAAAGGCCGATGGCTCAAGCTTTGGAAACAAAATTGAAAAATGAAGGGTTTGACGCTAGAGCTGTATTTGATGGGGGAGAAGTGATAAAGATTTTAGCCAAAGAAAAATACGATGTTTTATTGTTAGATTTAATGATGCCGATTAAAGATGGGTTTGCGGTTTTGGAAGAGTTGAAAGCTACCAATAATAAAATACCGGTGATAGTTTCTACGAATTTAAATCAAGAAGAAGACTTATCTCGAGCGAGAAAATTAGGGGCTAAAGATTATTTTGTAAAATCTGACACTCCAATCAACGAGGTGGTGAATCGTGTTAAAAAATTCTTGTAAATATGGGATGGGAGGAAACAAAAGATGGGTTAAAGAATAGTGGCGGAAAAAAAAGGTTCGTATTTTTTCAGTTTATTATTTTTTTATTCTGTGCAACGGCGGTTTTTTTGGTTTGGAATTATTCTCGGAGTTTGCTAGAAAAACAAGCTAAAATTAATTTTGAAGCTGATAACGGGGCTATTTTTAACAATATTAATACTCGACTTAATCGAGATGTTAATATTTTGTATGGGTTCAAAGGTTTATTTTCAGCTAGCAAGTCAGTAGAGAGAAATGAATTTTTAGCTTATGCCGAATCGCTTAATTTAGCAGAACAATATCCCGGAGTGTTTTCATTGAGTTATGTAGAATTGGTGGGTAAAAAAGAATTAGCCGATTGGACTAAGACAATTAAAAACGATGATAGTATAGTAGCCGGTGGTTATC
Organism: uncultured Gammaproteobacteria bacterium; assembly: GCA_964516735.1. Taxonomy (GTDB): domain Bacteria; phylum Patescibacteriota; class Patescibacteriia; order Magasanikbacterales; family GWA2-37-8; genus JAHJCN01. The sequence continues at coordinate 726 of CAZEYR010000015.1, read as the reverse complement.
CGAATTTTAAAATTTTTCCGGAGCAAGATAGAGAAAAGTATGCAGTAGTAAAATATGTATATCCGGAAAAAGAAAATGCTTCTACCTTGGGCTTTGATTGTTTTTCTGATGCGGCCAGAAAGTTGGCGATGGATTATGCTACGAAAAATTACGCGCCAGCCATGACTTCCCAAGTAACTTTAGTGGCCAATAGTCGTCCGGCCTTTATTGTGTTTTTGCCTGTTTATAAAAAAAATATTGTAAATGGACAGTTAACAAAAGACGATCAAAGTGAGTTATTAGGTTTTGTGACAGTGTCTCTAGAGGTAGAGAGATTTTTTAATAGCGCGCTTAGTCAATTTTTGGCTAGTGAAATAATTAATCAGGCTGTTTGGGATTTTAATGTCCAAGATGTGAGTGGGGTGTCAAATACTACAAATCATCCAGCGTTTTATGATTTGAACCCTAATTTATTTGAGTCATTGTCTCAAATGGACAATTTTAATAATATTATTCTCTTTAATATCGCAGGTAGAAACTGGAGTTATAATTTCATTGCCTCCACTGATTACGGATTAAGCTCTTTGGAAAGAAAATTGCCTTGGATGTTGTTAGTTGGGGGCGCAATTTTAAGTTGGTTATTGCTTGCTAATTTTTTTTCTATTTTTAATTCTCGGCGTCGGGCGATTAAAATAGCTGAACAAATGGCGATTAATTATAAAGAAAGTGAAAATAAGTTTAGGGCTA
>CAZEYR010000014.1:6865-24902 GCA_964516735.1 uncultured Gammaproteobacteria bacterium | reverse complement strand
CAAATCGACAAGACGGAAGAATATTCCAGTGCGGGTTGGTTGCTGTGGAACGCTTCTAATCGCTATACCACAGCCGGTTTAAAATTAGAAGAATAATTATGAATGAAAAATTGTTTAATCCAGATTATTTAGGGTATCTTTGTCGAAAATATAATTTAACCCCAAGTAAAAAATACGGACAAAATTATTTAATAAATCCTACTTTGATTGATACCATGTTGACGGCTGGGGAGGTGTCTAAAAAAGATGTCATAGTCGAAGTTGGCCCCGGGTTTGGAGCGTTGACGGAGGCTTTGGTAAAAAAAGCCGGTAGGGTGGCGGCTTTTGAAATTGAGAAAAAATTATTTGATTACTGGGAGGAAAACAAAAAAACAAATTTAGAAATGGTTTGGGGAAATGTTCTGAAAAATTTTTCCGTCATAGAAAAATTTGGAGAGTATAAGGTAATTGCTAATTTGCCATATCAAATTACGTCCAATGTGCTACGGGGGTTTTTAGAATGTTCAAAACCACCAGAAAGACTAGTGGTGATGGTCCAGAAAGAAGTAGCGGAAAGAATTTGCGCTAAGCCCGGTGATTTGTCTTTGTTGGCAATAGCGGTGCAGTATTATGCAACACCAGAAATTGTGGCCAAAGTGTCCAAAAATAATTTTTGGCCGGTGCCGGCGGTGGATTCGGCGGTGTTAAAAGTAGTTTTAAAACCTTTGGCCGAAGAAGCTAGAGCTGAGGCTGACAGGTTTTTTCATTGGGTAAAAATTGGTTTTGCCCAAAAAAGAAAATTGCTGATAAAAAATCTTTTACCTTTCGTTGATAAAACCAAAAAAGCTAATTTGAAAGACTTTTTGATTAAATTAGGGTACACCTCAACCGTGCGTGCTCAAGAAATTAGTTTGGAAGATTGGAAAAAGTTGGTTATCCACTTATCCGTCCTATAAAATTGTGGTATAATATAAAAAAATAATTTTTTATAGTTATGCCTGAAGTTTTGCCCCAGGCGAGAGGCTTATCTAAAGAGCAGAAGATAGGGTTTATCTTACTGTTAGTTTTTGCTGTCTTGGCGGTTGGGTTAGGTGTGTTGCAAATCCGTAATACTATGTACGGCTCTTTTGCTCTAAGCAAAGCCGTGCCGGCGACTGTCAAAGATGAAGTGTCCACTCCGGATGCTTTGCATTATAGAGATACCGATTTAGATGGTTTAAATGATTTTGATGAGCTGTATGTTTACGAGACTAGCCCTTATTTGGCTGACTCTGATTCAGATGGAATCAATGATCGCGATGAAATTACTCAAGGGAAAAATCCTTTGTGCGCCGAGGGTAAAGAGTGTGCTGGTGTAGCAATTAGCCCCAGTGTGGATGTGGCCAGCTCTACTGCGGGTAACAATTTAAATTTAGCCATAACCGATCCGGGTGATGCGCCGGCCGATTTGATGCAAACTTTACAAGATCCGGCCCAAGTGCGCCAATTACTTAAATCAGTCGGGGTAGAAGATTCTGTATTAAAGAGTATTACTGATAAAGAATTGTTAACTATGGTTAATGATTTAATGAATGCTACTAGCACGGTCGCTAGTACTACTTTTAACAAAGCTGATTAGTTTTTGGCTATGTTTTCCTTTTTTAAAAAAATTATTTTTGGTTCGTTGCTGGTCATTTTTTTATTTTCTAGTTTGGCCGGCACCTTAATGTTTCCACAACCAGTCAAAGCTATGCCGGTAGAAATAACCGCTGATTTGCCACGTTTATCATCAGATATTTTGTCTAAAGTGTGGGAATCTTTAAAGGTGGCGGCCGTAACAGCCAGTGTTCAAGCAGTGGGGTATTTTACTAGAAAAGTGGCTTATGACTCCGCAGTTTGGCTGGCTTCTGGCGGCAAAGGACAAACCCCGTTTGCGCATACCAAAAATGTTGGTGATTATTTGAAGAGTGTGGCTGATGAGGCTGGCGGTAAGGCTTTGGAAGAATTGGGTAAACCGTTTGGTTTAAATCTTTGTCAAATTCCCGATGCCAGATTGGATTTAGCTTTAAAAATTGGTTTACATAATAAATTTGATCCAAGTAATAATGTTTGTCCGGAAGAAGATAAAAATGCCGATGGAAAGTGTAAACCGGATTGTACTTTTACTGATGCCGCCGGTAAATGGACCAGTGGAGATGAATGGAAAAGCCAATATTCCGGACAAAAGTTAGAAGATCGTTTCAATGCTTCAATTTCGGCAGATCAAAGTGATTTTGGTATCTTTTTGTCTGCTTCTGAGCAGATTGACAGGGCTCGCTCTGAACAAAAAGCCTCTGCCGCCGCTCAGCGTCAAGAAGATGGCGGGGCTAAGGGTATGACGGACGCAATTGCCGGTAACATCAAAACCCCGGGTCAAGTGATGAAAAAACAAATGGAGGATAATTCTCCTAGTGAGCAACAAAAATTAAGCAATACTCAAATTTCAGCCGCTTTTAGCACCGGAATGGCCCAGGTAATACCGTCAGCCTTGTCTACTTTTTTAAATACTTTGTCCGGCACTGTGTTGAATAATTTCATGAGTAAGGGAATGCTGCCTTTTGTAGGCTGTGTGGATAGTGATAAATGCCCAGAAGACGCCGCAGGTGGTTATGGCGGTTATGCCGACAATCCATATGCTTCTCCGACTTCTGGTCGTCGAGCCGCCGAGATAATGTTTCAAGATTTTTTAACTTCGGCTCAGAGTATTAGCACGGTGGATAATTATGATTTACTTTCTCAATTATCAGCCTGTCCGGATATGCCGGGTCCAGATAATTGCGCAGCCGATAGCGGTTTGGTACAGGCCGTTCAGCAAGTCTCTTATGGTAAAAAGAATCCATTGACTATCAAGGAAGCTATGAATCGTGGTTTACTGCATCGTGACTGGCAATTAATTTCACCAACTCGGGTGGCTGATCAAAATCGTGATTGCTATAATAAGGCCTATTGTCACGCTAATGTTAAGGTTTTGCGCAAAGCTCGTATTTTACCGCTCGGTTTTGAAATTGCGGCCAGTTTAAGCAATTCAGATATGCCATGGACTTTGGGCCAGGTGGTAGATGGCTTTGACAAATGTAAAATAGAAAATGGCCAAGTGATAAATGATCCGGTTAATTATCCTTTTTGTCATTTGATTGATCCAAATTGGGTTTTAAAATTGCCGGCCACCAAGTGTAGCTCGCTGGCTTATGGACAATTTAATTTGGCGGATGGCTTAGCGGATCGTGCCCAAGAATGTGTGGATATGCAAAACTGTGTGGCTTATGATGCCAAAGGCAATTGTACCAATTACGGTTATTGCACCAAAGAAAAAAATGTTTGGAAATTTGATGCGGATACCTGTGATTCCTATTATGACACCTGTCAGGCATTTAATATCAACGGTAATCAAACTGCTTATTTAACCCGCACCTTACAAACTTCCGATTGTACGGCGGATAATGTGGGTTGTCTGGCTTATAGTTTAAATCAAGATAACAATGGTTGGTTAGATCCAGCTTTTGATCTTAACCGAGGAGTAAATAATGGTATCCATTTAAACAAAAAGAATGTTACTGTTTGTTCGTCAGATTCGGCTGGTTGTACTAGGTTTACTCCGGCCACACCTATTTCTGGGGTAAATAGTTTTATTTTGAAAAAAGCTCCGGATTTTTTCAAATGTTATGATTCTGCACCAGATACTCCAACGGTAGAGTGGCCACAAACCGCCGCTCAGCTGGCCAAAATTACCCCGCACACTGAATGTAAAAATTATGCTGGAGTTTGTATTCCTGATGAAATTGGTTGTAATAAATACACCCCGACTTCTTATCGGGGGATAGATATTCCGGGTAAGTTTAAACCGGCTGATTATGCCCAAGATGTCAACGGCAATACTTATATTTCCCAATGGAATGATCAGTGCGACGCAGTCTGTGTGGGCTATGCGGCCTTTAGAGAGCTAGAAACCAATTATGCCAAGGGTCAGGAATTAGCCTATATTATCCCAACCAATAGCGCGGTTTGTAGTTTGCAGGAAAGCAGTTGTGCCAGTTTTACTAATTTAGAAGTATCCAACGCGCAACAGATGGCTCAAGTGGAATATTATTCTTATCTCCGGCCGTGTATTAAACCGGACCCGACCAGACAAAAAAATTATTATACTTATGAGGGTACGGATCAGGGTTATCAGCTAACAACCTTTACCTTGGTGGCCAATGAAGCAGACAATGCCAACGGTCCGAAGGGTGCGCCTAAATATTTTAATACCGATTTGGCCACCTTGGCCGCCAACGGCGCTGCTTGTAATGCAATAAACTATACAGCTGGTTTGACAGGCACTGATTGTCGCCAATTTAATGATGATGCTGGAAATGTTTATTACCGTTTGTTGTCAAAGACGATTGCCGTGTCCGACAGCTGTACCGATTATCGTTTGAATAAAACCGAATTAAAAAATGGACAGTGTATGTCGGGCGGTGAGTTGCGTGATGGCTATTGTATTTATAGCGGCTTACCTAGTGGCACGACTAATAATGCCGGGGTCAGCATAAGTTGTTCAGCCGATAAAGAAACCTGTCGCCCATATAAAGGTAATGCCGGCAACAATATGCGCACCATTTTTTCTGATAATTTTGAAGGAGACGCCCTCCAGGCGTTGACCGGCTGGTCTGCCAACGGAGGAGCGATTGCTCAATCTGCCGAATCCACCCATCTCAAAGAACATTCATTAGCTTTTTCTTCAGTTGGTAGTTTTTATAAATCCGTGCAATTAACCGAAGACAAAAGTTATACTTTAGAATTTTGGGCTAAAGGTGAAAATCAAAATTTGACAGTTGCTATTAATAATTCAACCAACGTGATCATTAAAGCGTTTGGCTCGGTGACCGTTGGCAGTGGCTGGAAAAATTATAGCCTGGGTCCGATAGAATTGCCGGCCGGCAATGTTGATATGCGGTTGACTTTTATGAACGAAGGTAATAAGAGAGTTTTTATAGACAATGTATCATTGATTGAAACCACCGATTTAGTTTATTTGGTAAAAAAGAATTTAAAAGTAGATCCGGTTTGTGATGGTAATCAGAATGATAATCTACCCGGTCAAGCTCTGGGTTGTCAGGCTTACAAAGACGCTAATAATGTTTCCTATAGTCTAACTGGTTTTAGCTCTTTATGTCGCGAAGAGGCTATTGGCTGTTTGGCTTTTGTGGACACTTTTAATACTGCTTCCACCGCCATTAGTACTTATAATGTTTGGATTTCTGGAGCGGCTGGTGCCAAGGTGGCTTTAGGTAATCTAAAAGACGCTTCCGGTTTAGAGTTTTCTTGTCAAATTCCAAGTGATGCCACTGGGTGCTATATCAAATCTGTACCGGGTTATACCATGGATCAAATTAAGGCAGCCAACCCCAATGCGACTTTTACTGCTTCTACAGTCGTGGTGCCAGCCGATAATTCTGTTGCTTCACCGGTATATCTAGTGGCTAATAAGGATGGCAGTTGCACTACAGAGAGCGATGTTGGGTGTACCTTGGCGGGCTTGCAGACGATTACACCCAATGGTCCAGTCTATACCACCACGACGATTAAAAACGACCCGTCCACTTATGACACTACTTTATGCGGTCAAGAGGCAGTCGGCTGTTCGTCGTTTGTGTCTGGACAGAGCACCTTTTATTTCAAAGATCCGGCTGTAGTGGGGCAGAAAGTTTGCGCCTATAAAGAAGAAGTTTATATCAATGGTACAAAAACTAAAGGCTGGTATTGGAAAGGCGTGGGTAAATGCGCCAACGGCGGCGGCTTTTGTCAGACTAGCGCTGATTGCGCTAGTGGTGATACTTGTGCCGATATCGGTAATCAGCCATGTTATTCGGATTATTTTACCGATGGCACCACCTATAATCTGTGGTCTTCAGGCAATAAAGATAAATACAATAATTTTGTGGGTGAATGTACGGTAGAGCAAAGTGGTTGCACAGCTTTTGTTGATCACAATAGTAAAGATCAATTGGGCAAGGACAATAAATATTATTTACTTAATAATAGTCGTTTTGCCGAAAGCCAAGATACCTGCGGTGGACAAGTCAGCGAGCGGGAAGGCTGTATATTGTTGGATAATGTCAATTCACCGAATAAATTGTGGAATACCGAGGCGTCGTATCAAGAGAGTTTAAATAAGCAGTATGCTTTGGTCGTTCCAATCAACGATGCCAAAAATGATGCCAACGTAGTGGTCAAGGTAGTGCGTGACAGAGAGTGTTCAGAGTGGTTGTATTGCAATCATGAAAAAGAAGAGATTAATAAGAAAACTGGCCAAACGGAATATCGATGTTATGGTTTAGGTCTTTGCAATAAAGCGCAGAGTGGGTCTAGCGAATCTACCCAATGCGCTTCAACATTACCAAAAGGTAATGTTAGTTGGTTAAGCGAAAACACTTATCGTCGGCGCGATGTGTCGTGGAGCGGTCAAGATTATTCTGGTTTGTCGTTGTTTGAGCAATATCCGGTGGTGGATTATAGATCAATAAATATAGCAGATGACAAAAGTGAACAATATTATCTAGCTAAAACCCAAGAGATTAACCAGTGTGTTAAAAACGACGGAAAACATTATGGCGCTGACAACAACGCCGACGGTGCGGCCGATGGTTGGTGTGTTCAGAATAACGCTGAGATTGCTTATCCGATTGGCGGGGTGTCTTCCAAGTGGGCGGATAATTTTATTAATGAAAATAATAATCAAGAAAAATTAGTTTGTCGCGGTTATCCGGAAAAAGACAGCCCGTTTGACAAGATGGTTTATACAGCCAACACTTCTAAATTTGAAAATGCCAATATTTGTGCCGGCACAGATTGTGATTGTAATTATAAAAAAGTTTTTTACGGACAAAATAAAGAAAAAACTTTATATTTTGGAGAGGGTGATCAAAATATTCCAGAAAGTATCTGCTCGGCCGGTACCTACGCTAATTTGAAATGTGATTCCGAACTGCTGGGTGTCACCAAAGAGATGTGTATAGAAGCCGGCGGTCAGTGCCAATCTGGAAAATGCGTTAATAAGACCTCTACCACCAATCCGAATGATAATAACAGTATAATTAGTGTAAACAGTTCAATGTATGATGATCAGGCCTGTTTGAATATTGATTCAACAAACGCTCAAGCCACGGTTAACAAGGCGGTCTGTCAAAACGGTGGCGGCAGTTGTCTGAATCAAAAGGGGGTGGCTAATTTGACGGGGTGGAGTGGTTATTGTATTGAACGAGATCCTCGTCGCAAGATTCCGGGTACCAACCAAGATGCCTGTTTGACTTGGTGGCCGGTGGATGTGGCCGAGGGTATCAATGATGTCTTTTCATTTGACGAAACGGCCATGTATGGCGGCATAGACAGCGAAAGGTATATTTGTTTGAGAAATAATCCGGTGCAGTCAACTTCATGGTCTGGCTTAAAATATAATGGCAATAATGCGGTCTGCTCTGATAGTCAATGTATTATTAAAAAAGGCGACCAACAATTTAATGATTTTGGTGTATTGCCGGCAGGGAATGATGAAGAAGCTAAAAATTATTGGCAAGATAATCAATTAATTAGTATAGATTCATTTACTATAGGTAATAGCAATATCTATTATGTAAAGTTAAATGATGTCGTGAAGTATGAAGATTATCGGCCTTATGTAAAAGGAGATTTTTATTTAGAGACTGCTGGTCAGAATAAAGATTGGGCGAATTTTTATACGGCTTTTAAATATAGTGATGTAATGGAGGGTGTGGAAAGAGATGATAATTATTTTGACAAAAAAGAAATAAGCCAGATCGATGTCTATGTGGATGCTGACAGGAGTGGAAATAATCATATCTTTCCAGCCTCAGTAATAAGTTTCTTTCCAAATAATACCGGAGGAGAAATTGGCCATGTCTTTAATGCCGTGGGTAAAAATACGAGTTTTGGTTTTTCTCAAGGAAACATAGCCGCCGGAGCGGTGTTTGATGACAATGTGGGTAAGGTCAGTTATTTACAGTTTTTCAATGATTATACCAATACAGGAATACCGGTTTGGAAAGAGAGTAAAATTTTTAAAGCTTTGGATAGAGATCAACGTCCGAATAGACAAGACATAAACAAAGAGTGCGGTTTCGGTGTTAGATTAATTTTTCAAGGGGATAAAATTCGCGGGGCTTGGATCACTGAGTATGATGGAGGCGATTGCGGAGAAGACCAACAGAGAGGCTTTTTCTTTGTCTTTCACTTTACCAATGGCGAGTGCACTAGGCTCGGACAAATATCCGAAGTTGTCAATAATAAAACAAATTCCAAACCCTTCACATGGGCATTAAGATCAGCTAATCCGATCAACATAGGCAATGTTGATAGAAAAGAAGGAACGAAGTATCAATTTGGCTTGGCTAAAAAAGTGATTTCTTTGAATGATCCGGTGTGGGCTAATCCGTTTAGTTATAGTTGGTACGCATTAAATCTCGGGAATGAAGATGTTTATAACCGGTTTTTTTATGAAGAGTACACTGGTTTTGAGGGGGGTGTCTCTCTTGAAAATAAGCCATATAGTGAAGATAGACAAGAGGATGATAATAGTTATATTGATGATTTAGCTTCTGGTTTCTTAGGAAGTATGTTCGCCAAGGTCTATAAGGTGTTTGAATTGTCAAACGGAGAATATAGGGAATCACCCAGTTCTCCTTTGCTGATTGATGCGGCCGGGCCAGAATATAGCCATTATGTTCCGCAAATTGCTTCACCGGTGCTGGATTCTAAAATTTGTTCTTCTTGGGATACGACCGGTTGCGGTATTAGCCGGCTGGGGGCTTTCTCTATCAACGGTAAAGACTCGGAAAATGTATATATTCAGGGAAGTGGCACTATTTCTTTGAAATTTTACGCTTGGGCGGATGCCGCGCAAATGCCGCTTAGAAGGATAAAAATAAATTTTGATGATGGATACGATGATATAAAAACCGAAAGTCAATCGGTGGGCAACAAAAAACCGATTTGTCTGGCGTCTAGCGATAACCATCATTGCGACTTTGATTCCAATGTGCCGTGCAATGGTGATTCTGATTGTCAAAAAATTATTGGCCACGCCAGCGCCAAGTGCGTGACCGATGGTCAGCGTGAAGGATTTGGCAATACCGTCGGCACCGGTTGCACCGCCGGTATGTATGAATATTCGGTGGCGTACGCTTGCGACACTTCCATAGTGCAGGCGGCCGTCAGTCGGGGGGAAGATTGGCAGAGTAATCCAGATTTATGTTATGACAAGGAAAGCAATCCAACCAGCGTGGGTGTCGGGCATTTTGCCATCGTGACCGATGATCCGAATGTAAAGTGTCGAGTTAATGTTGATCCAAGGTATCAGATTGCCAAAGGCACGTTGGTGTGCGCCTACAAACCGCGCGTGCAGGTGTTGGATAATTGGGGGTGGTGTAGTGGCGAGTGCTCGCAGAAAGTAACTTTGAGGGCTGACGGCCAGGCAGTGGAGTCAGCGGTGGAGCCGGCCAAGGGGAGTGGGTGCTATGAAGATGCTTATCCGTTTGTTAATGATAATTTTTTAAAGTTACCTAGTCACCAGTGCTCCGGGTCAAAACCAGAAGCAAAACAAAATCCTTGGATAAATTTTGCCGGCAGTGTAATTGTCATTCCCAATAGATAAATCAGAAAAAGCTGTAATTAAAAAACACTGCTTTTGGCAGTGTTTTTTAATTTCCTAGGCAATCTAGCATATAAATTGTCTAGGGGGATGCTCGCAAAGGTAGGGTGGTGTAGGTGGGAAATGACTGATGGCGAGCGCATCAGGTGTTGAACCGAGAAGAGGTTGGAGAGCAGGTGCCGAAGAGAAAGCCCTGCGGCGCTTCGGAGACGAGCTGATCGTAGAGACCATCAGGCGGAGCGCCACAGAACCACGAGCAGTATACAGGGTCCCGGCCCACGATGCAAGGGATTTCTGCATCGGTGCAGTAGAAGGTCTGCCCGGCGAAAACATCCGGGTTGCCGTCCCCGTCGTCGTCCGTCGCCGGCGGGCACCCGTTCGGCGGCGGAGTGGGCTGGCAGTTCGCATCTGGCCGCTGATCCATGACCGGCAAAGTCCAGCAGGCCGGCAGGTCAGAGCCCTCGCCTTCGCCCTCAGAGCCCTCGCCTTCGCCTTCCCCTTCAGCAGGGGAACCTTCGCCTTCGCCCTCACCTTCGGTGGGGCAGGCGGGGTTATCCTCCTTTCCATCACACGGATCGGAGGGATCAGTGCCGTCTGCGGAGGATCCGCAGTCGGCGTCGTCGTGGTCGTCCACCTGCCCCGAAGGGCTGGCGGAACCATCGCACCCAGCGTAGAACGCCAGGGCGACGGACACGAGGAAGAGCCAGTTGTACTGCTTCTTCATCGCGTCACCTTGCTCCGGCCTCCCGGAGCGAAAAAGGCAGAGGGACTGCCCGTTTTCCTTGGTCCAACACAATTATTAAAGAACAATGTTTTTTATTCAAAAAACAGTCCAATATATCACGGGTTGGCAAAAATGTCAACCCCTCTTATCTTAATTGTTGCATTTTTAGCCATTTTCTTCAAATATACTTGGGGATAAGTGAAAACGATCGCCGGTCGGCGGTTGACGCCAATTTTTTAATAATATACAATAAAAAAGTATTTATTTTATATTTTATGGCCATTGATTCTTATTCAAGACCGAATTTAGTAGACAAGGAAAAAGGAGAGGTGTTCAACGATTGGCTCACCGAGATTTTTAAGTTGGCTGGGCAGTTGCCGGGATTTGAGGATTTTAAGGCTATTGACGCCGAGAGGTTATCCGACGAAGAAACAAGAGTGTTTCTTAAAGCGGTTAAAGATAAATTTGATGAAGTTCGGGATGTGGTAAAAACCTTGAAAGACAAAAGCGATAAACTGTTTAGTTTTTATGTAAATAACTTAAAACCGGAGGAGCAATCGGCCAATCAGAAAAATTTTGATGAATTTAGAATAAAAATTTTTAAGCCGATCAATGAGTTGGTCAAAAGTCAAAAGCCGGCCAAAGGATCCCGACATAGCGCCCACAATTCTCGAAGCAGTTTTAGAAAAAGATAAAAGTATTAAATTGAAAATCCCTTTATTTAAAAAGGGATTTTTTAATGGGGATAACTAGTTTTTTTCTTGGTTTGTTCGTGATTTTCATTTGTGGTATAATATACTCGTTATTTTAGCGTTTTGAGCTTTCTCAAAATGTTTTCCGCAATTAAACAAAAAATTGGGTTTTTATTAGTTTTTTTTCGTAAGCAAAAAAATAAGCGCACGATTATTTTAGGTTTGTCTTTGGCTTTGATAATCAGTATTAGCTGGACCAGCCGGACATTGGCCGCTGATACCACATTTGCCGAGACCACTTTAAACGGGGTGGTGGATTGGATGTCAAAAATATTGCTGTGGATATCCCAGTTGTTTATCCAGATGTCCATTTTTTTCTTGAAGTTTGTTATAGAATTGGCAAGCTACAACGGATATTTGGATTCGCAAGCGGTAAATTTGGGATGGGTGATGATCCGCGATGTCACTAATATGTTTTTTGTGGTGATTTTGCTTTTGATTGCCTTCGGCACCATTTTGGGTATTGAGCAATATGAATGGAAAAGATTGTTGGTAAAATTTATCATGGCCGCGATTTTTGTAAATTTTAGCCGAATTATCTGTGGGGTGATTATTGATGCCGCTCAAGTGGTAATGATTACATTTGTCAATGGCGTGGCGGCTACCGCCGGTGGTAATTTGATCAATGCTTTCGGTATGGATAATCTGTTGGGTATGGCCAGAGATGCCGATTCTCAAAAGATTAATTCCAGCAGTGTATTTATCGGGGCGGTGGCGGCGTTGGTTTTTTCCGGGATATTGATGGTGATGATGGCAGTTTATGTTTTTATGTTGTTGGCCAGGATGGTGAAATTGTGGGTGTATATCGTGATGTCGCCGGTGGCTTTTGTGGCCAGTGTGATTCCGCAGACACAAAATTTTGCCAATCAATGGTGGAAAGAATTTGGTAATTATGTAATTTCTGGACCATTAGTAATTTTCTTTATTTGGTTGTCTTTTGTTACTTTGGGCACCGGCACCGTGCATCAGGAGATTTCAGGCACGGAGGGGGTAATTAAAATGACTGAGGAGACTATTACGTCCGACACTAGTGGTGTATCAACCGGTGGTAATAGCGCATCGGCCGGTATTGGTGCGGCTATGACGTGGGAGAATATGGCTAGCTTCTTTATTGGTATTGCTATGTTGATGGTAGGCGCCCAAACCGCCCAATCGCTTGGTGTCACCGGTGGCGCGGCTTTGGGCAAAGCAGTGGATTTTGGCAAGAAAGTCGGCACAATCGCTTCCGGCTATGCCGCTGGCAGATGGTTGTATGAGAAGGGGGCCGTGGGGACTAAGGCTGGTTTAAATATGTTGCCCCTAGTAGGGGCAAAAGCCAGGGAGTCTTATAAAGAAAGAATCAAAGGAGCGGGACTAACATTGGGCACAAAATGGAATGAACAAATAATGGGAGGAAAAGGGGCGGGTTTTTTACGTAAAAATTTACAGTTTGGCCGTACCGGTAAATTGATAGAGGAATTGAAACGGCAAAATGTGGTGCGAGCCGGACAAATGGGTAGTGCTACCGCTCTAGAAACCGTAAAAGAGAGGACAGATGTAATGGAACAAGGTCAAGAATTAAGAAAAGAGAAGTCTGAACTAAAAAGAAGGGAAACAAGAGAAAAAACCAGAGAAGAGTTGCTGACTAGTGAAGTAATACCGCCGGGCGCCAAAATGTCGTTTGGTCAAGAGCTGGCCACTAGGAGAGAAAAAATAAAAACCATGCAAAGAAAAAATAGCGGGATAGAAACCGGTTTGGCTATCAGATTTTATGAAGATAAAGAAAATGCGGGAAAATATGCCGAGGCAATAGTAGGGGAAAGCACGCTTTTGACAACATTGGGTGAGGTGCAAAAAGGAATCAGAACAGGTTATGAAACCACGGAGAGCGCCGGCGCTCGGGCGGCTTTAGAGGTAGAGCAAAGGAAAGAAGGGGAAGGTGAAGAAAAACCTAGTGTTGATGCGTTGAGAGAAGAAAAGAAGCGCTTGGAGGAAAGTTTGTCCGCGTTTGAGCGCACAGAAGCCTTGGAAAGTTTTAACAACCAGGTTAATACCGGGGGAACCCTTAAAATACCGGATTTTATGAAGGAACAGTTGATAGGTAAAATAAGTGAAAAGATTAGTCAAAATGATATTAAAATCGAGAAAAAAAATGATGAAAGTGCGCTGGAGGAGAATGAGTCACTGCAACTCGCTTTAGATCAAATAAAAGCTGGTAGCGATGTGCAATTTGATAATGCGGCGGTCCAAAAAGTGGCGAAAGAAGTTGCCGATGCTGGAATTACAGAAGCCGAAAGAAACATACCTAAAGATTTTGATGCTGGTCAAGCTCCCAAAAGTGTAGACGCTATAGACGGAAGAATATTAGAAGCCAACACTGCCGCTCTAGAAAAATTGGCCAAAGGCAACAATACTTTGCGTTTGGCTTATGAAAAGGTGAAAAATGAACAGGCCGCGCTTTCCGGCGAGCAAGAATCCGGGATGTTGAGTGAAAAAGTTAAACAGATGGCAGTCGGCGACAAATTGGGTTATGATGTTCCACAGACCTCATTTTCTGATGTGGTAAGTAAGATCATGAATAACTTCAAGGGCATGGAAAGAGGTCCGATGTTGAAAGCTTTTGAAAACGCCACTGGCAGGATAGTTAAAAAGTTAAAATCTCTTTCTGATAAAACAGGAAGAGATAATTGGAGAAACAGTCCAGAAGGCATGGAGGCCCAAAGACACGCTATGGCTATTTTGGCTCAGCTACAAAAAACCGCTTTCATAGATGATGAAACTAAAGTTGTTGCCGATAGTATACAAAAGTTTATGAGTGATGCTAGTGCTAGTGATGAAGTACAGAAAGAAATAGCAGGTTTAGCTAATGAACTAGCAAAAGGCGCGAAAAAGTTTTCCGGAGGCGGCGGAGGAGCCGGTGGATCAAATGCTTCTAGTAAATTGTCCGTGGCGTTTAATAATCAGGGGGCTTATAACCATGGCAATTTGAAGGAAATATTGAAAGGAATAATCAGTGGCATCGGCGGGGTAGATAAAATAGAGGAAAGTCCTCAGATTTTTAATCAAAAAGTGCAAGAACAGTTGAGGAAAATTGGGGAAACTGATTCCAATTTAAAAAATCTCGGTGTTAATCGCGAACAGGTGGCTGGTTGGTTGCGAGATAGTATAGATGATCCTATATTCAAGAATAATTTAAAGGCATTTATTAGAGGTTAAAATCAATTAATTAATCAATATTGATATGGCTAAAGTAAAAACTGAAAATGGGGGGGCGGAAAGGGAGAGGGCGGAGGAAAGAGAAATGATGCAAAAAGGAGAAGAAATTAGAGACCATGCTAGAGAAGTTTTGGTTGGAAAAAACCCGGATGCCGTTGCAGTTAGGCAGATTTTTGAGGGGGCGGATTTAGAGCACGCTTCTCCAGAGCTGAAGAGGAGGCTGGAAATGGATTTGATGGTAAATACCACGGCGGAGTATCGGCGTATCAACCTCACCGAGACCTTTGTGGCTTTGGGGTGCGATCCGGATCTGGCGGTTACCCATTGGCGCGTTGCCAAAATTATGGACGGTCTCAATTACTGTTCCAAGGATTTAGGTATCGTGGGACAATCTATGTCTGCCGATGACGTGCCGAGTATATACAAAAAAATTAGAAAGGGTTTGATCAATTCAAGAGACATTGATGTAAATGTCAAAGACCCAAATGGTAAAAATGTAAATTGCAAGGCCTCGTTAGTTGATTTTGCTCGTTTTATTGATGCATCCAAGGCCAATAGAGAAATGGGGTTGTATAAAATTAGTTTGGAAGAACTGACTTACCAATTTTTTTCCAATTTAGGCAATCCGGAAGCTGTGATTTTGAGCCGGCCGGTAGTAGAAGAATCAGGTAAAAAACAAATAAATTTATTGGATGAAAGTTTTAATCCGATAGACGATTATCATGATCTGAATTTTGATGAGTATTTTTCTAGGATCAAAAATTCCAATACGCAAGCTTATTTGCAATTAGTTGGCTCCTGGCGCTGGTCATCCGACGATTTTCGTGTTATGGGTGGCCATGCTAGCGTAGTGGATGTGGATGGAAGTTTATTGTGGGTGCCGATGAGTGGGCGTATCGCGGCCGACATCACCCTTACAGACCTATTAAAAAAAGAGAATGCTGGCCAAAAAGGTCAGCCACAGGAAGTCGGTGAGATGGACGAAAAAAAGACTGGCGCTATCATCAGATTCAATATTGCCGATTTAAAACAAAGAAATAAAGGCGGCGCGGTGCGTAGTATAGCCATGAATCCACGTTTGGCTAAAGCCATGGTTGGTTTGACTTTGGGAGAGACTCCGAATGCGTCCGAACAGGTAGAAGTGCATCCGGAGAATAAAGATAGGAAAGATATATTTTTATGCGGTAAAGAATTGGATAATAAGATTATCCACGGCATTTGGGCCCATTACAATTCTTCGGTTAGAAAGATGCGCGGTCGTGAGCTTACCAAAGAAGAAGCGGCCGACATAGCTTGTACCGACGTCTTTTTTCCTTGTATTTTGAATAATGAAAACGATTGGTTGACCGCCATAGCCACGTCTTATGGTTTTAATGCTAACACCTTAATCAATAATGGCCGAGAAAAACTATTTCCGGGTTTTACTATTCAGATGACTTGCCTTCAGCTTGATTCCGATGGCAATCCGGTTGAAGACGCCAGCGGCAATCCGATAATAAAACGTCAACCGTTTAATACCATGAAAGAGCTGACAGATTATATGTGGAAAAGAGTAAAGTTGGGTCATATTGATCAACCAACTAGCGGGTACAAAAGAGACGTGGCTCCCGGTCATGCGGCGCCAGAGAATAAATATTCTCAGGACAGCATTGATGATAGGGAAGGCAAGGTCTATAAGAAGATTATTAGAAAGATATTAGGTGTGCATGCTGATAATTATCTGACCAGGTTTATTAATGATGGCAACACGGCCTTGCCGCAGGTAATAAATAAAAAAGGTGAACTAATTGGAATAAACGGCAAATTCGCCGGACAAACTACGTTGCAATTTAGCGATCTGATAGGCGAGGTTTTGTCAAATATGCCCGTCAATGAGATGGTTGATTTGTTACGAGAAATTTTTCCAAATATGGATGAACAGGATATATATGATGATCCCACGATATTAGTTCAAAGGGTTGTTTATACGTTGTCCAATTTAAGCGACAGCGATAGAAAAAAATTAAAATAATTTAATTTTATGGAGAAGGGGCTTGTGATAAAATTAGATACCTTGTGTCGCCAATCTAGCGCTGGTGATCAGACGGCTCTTGGCGCCAATCGGTCTAGAATTAAAGAATTTGGTTTAACTACCGAAGAAGAGTATTTTTTGGTATCTATTTATCCGCCAGATTTAGATAATTTTTCCGCGTCTCTTGATCTCTATGAAAGAAAGTTGCCGATTATAAGAGGCCAAACCGATATAAAGCCATGGGTGGATTATGATGAAATATCTAAATTAAAATTAAACAGAAGCGTCTTGTCCGATGAAGAAATGGAAAATTTGGTTTTGCGCTCGGTATTTGTTTGGTATTTGGGTGATTATCCGAATTTGGCCGTTTGCCTGATTGACAAATTTGATGGAGTCACTGACGGAGATTTTACCTTCGCCGATTTAGAAGATAGCACGGGTTCTTTTTATCTGCGCATCAGTACATTTTTGTTTGTGCGTTATATGCATGCGTTGGCTGAATATTATCAATTATTTTTCTTTCAGTCCACGCTATTTTTACTGGCGGCTAATATGGGGTTGGATTTGGAGTCAGCCGTAATTAACTCGGTGGATAGTTCATATATAATAGAAGAAAGAAAAAAATTGTGCGTGGCTTTGGCCGTTGCGTTATATACCAATCCGTCGGTAATCGGCGGGAAACCAGAAGATGGGATGCCGGCTGACGTTGCCTATTGGATAGATAAGTTTAAGGTATATAGTAATGGCAAATTTGACGGTATGAGTTTGACCAGATTTTTGAACGACACAAGTTTATGGAAATATGCTTATGACTACGAAAAAAAGATAATAGAGTTTATAATTAAATTATATGTTGGCTTAGTCGGCGGTTTTTATGCCTCGCCGTCCATTGACGATATAAATTTGGAAAAGAAAATTAAGCAATTGATCCCCGATGTCCATAAGATTAAAGAGTATATGGATATAGAATTTGGGTCTGATGAAAATGGCCAATATTACAACATGTCTGGTGTCTTGGAACGCTTGCAAGAATACGCCGTCAATTATAAAGAACCTTCACTGGCCGAATTATATTATTTTGATGAAGGTAAAAATAAATTTGTTTGGAAAGAATAAAATATGCCAGATCAAAAACCACAACCAAAAATTTTGGTAAAAAAAACCGACGGTACTTTTGTCCGGATGTCTTTGGACGAAGTTAAAAAACGCTCATCGGCCTCAACCCCAGCCTCAACGCCAGCTTTTACTCCATCACCGGTCCCGCCGCCACCGGCCGCGCAGACGCCAGCTACTATTAAGCAGTCGTCCAATCAAAATCCGGTGGATTTAGTTTTGGCCAAATTAGATTTTACGGTGCCCAATGATTATAAAAATCGTTTACGCAGTTTGGCGCAATTACGTATAAAAAATATTCGTACCGACAAACAGACTTTTGACACCGCGATGCGGCCGTATAAAGAAGGCGGTTTAGCTTTGTCTGAAGAACAGGCCAATAAAATTATAATTGCTTGTGGTGGAAAAACAATTTCTGCTTCAGCCTCTAAACCGGTCGCTCCGATTGCACCACAGCCGATCGTTCCATCCAAACCGGTCGCTTCACCTCAGCCATCTAAACAAATTTTTGATAAAATAATCGCCCAGTCGGATGTTGAAGATAGCATCCATAATTTTTTGAAAAATTCGGTTAAACCGCCATCTCCAGTCAAACCGCC